>JAIEQT010000568.1 GCA_019747455.1 Chitinophagaceae bacterium
ATCAAAATTATCAATATCAGGAAATCTTAAATCATAATTTTCATTTGCAATAACAGCATGCATAAACTCATCGGTTAAACAAATGGAAATATTGGCTCCAGTTAAAAAATCAGGACGATTAACAGAATATACGCCACCATTATTTAAATTGATCAAATTGGCGTTTACCGTATAGGCCTGTTGAATTACCTGCCAATAATCTTCTTCTGAGGCCGCCTGAAGGGGAGTAAGATGTGCGATTTTGCCTTGTGCCGCTGTAAAATTAGTGGCGTGCAATTGGTTAAAAAAACCATACCCTAATGCCATGCCTGAAAGGGCACCGGCTTTACGAAGAAAGGATCTGCGTTGCTCCATCTGAAAATTTTAGCTGGTAAGGTAAACAATCTATTCGTTTTTAGGGTTTAACTTTGTAGTGAAATTGATGGTATGGGTAGAAGAATCGGTTTGTTGATCCTATTTTTTGTAGTAGCAGCAATAGGTAATGGCCTATTTGCCCAATGTTCTATATGTACAAAAACAGCCTCACAACTAGGTGAAGGCCCAGCTTCCGCATTAAATTCAGCCATTATTTATCTGGCATTTGCCCCGCTTGCCATTATGGGTTTTATTGGTTGGAAATGGTGGAAGAATGAGAAGAAGTTCAGTTAAAAGGAGAACAAAAAAAGAAGGGTGCACATTTATACATCCTTCTAATTATCAAAATACTGAATTAATTTGGTAAGACATAGCAACAAATACCTTCATAAATCCATCCATAACCTTCCGAATAATTTTGGGTGTAAAAATGTAGATTTTGATTAGATGTTGGATGTCTAAAACGATAAAGTGGTACCGTTCCAGAAACTTGATATGAATAAGCATACCCGAGATCAGTCTCTCTGTAATAGCCGTAATTCCCGTTCCCTAGCTCATTAAAGTTAATGGTATAAATATGATCACCAGTACTACTTTTATAGTATCTATAAACGGGAACTCTACTTCCATTTCCAGAATTTGAGTAAATATAACCCTCACAACTTTCATATACCCAGGATGAATTACCAAACGTAAGTTCGTACCAATTGCATGTATAAAAGTGTCTTGCATTACTGTAATATCGATAAATGGGGGTTTGAGTTTGATCTAATGGATATAAATATCTTATCGCTACTTTGTCAAATTTAGTAAATCCTGATGTACTGCTACTGATAACCATATTCATAACGGACAAGGGGTCTGGATTACAGCCCTGATACGGACACTGTTTTGTACCAGGAATACTAGTACCAATTAAATATTCATCAGTATGCATTATTCCGATTGTATGACCAAATGAATGAATCATTAACAATTTCATGTAAGTGCTAGAATATGAATTTGAGCTATTAAGATCGATTGCAATAGTAGTTCCAGGGCTTCCATTAATAGGCAATTCAGAACTTACGATGCCGTAGTCCATACTGCTGTTATTTAAGGACGAATTTGTCCCATTTATTATTCGAATATCAGATGAGGGATTTGTAATATTAACTGCAAATTGTATAGAAAAGTTTGGTACATTATTCCATTCCGAAACCGCAGAGTTTATAGCATTCACCCAATCGCTATTTGCCGAAATATTTGGGTCAACATATACACTAATTTGTGTGCTAGTTACTGGGGGATTACTATAACTATAGTCAGCCTGTTGAGTTCCTCGCATGGAATTATTGTTACTTTTGCTTTTATAAACCTTACTACTGATTAGGGCAACATCGCTCTTTTTCACAACCATATCTCCTTGAATAACGAAATTATCCCCAACAGAGACTATGTCAGAGGCCTTAAAGCCTTTATCAATCAATGTTTTCAATTGAGGGTCTTGAGTAGGGATCTCTGTTTCATTTTGAATTTTTTTACAAGATAAAAAGAGTAAAAAGCAGGTTGAGCAAATTACGGTTGCGAAATTTTTCATGTGTTGCATAATGGATATTTTAAAAGTTAAAAAAAAGCTACGGTAAAACGAAATATAGTTACACTAATTCAACTTAATAAGAGTAGATAAAAGAAATCCTTAATAAAAGTATTACGGATTAAGATATCATTAAAATAGTTTGAAGCTAACCTTATTGAATCTAATACGAATACCTAACTAGGCTAAGAATCAATTGAAACCCTATATTTTCTTTGAACTTCTTCCCAAGAATAGTTTTTTTGAACATAAGCTTTACCAAGATTACCCATTTGAATTCTAAGCTCAGCATTACTAACTAACTCTTTTAGATATTCTTTAAAGCTATTGTAATCAAAATATGCAAAGGCAGCTTTAGAAGCAGTAGCGTGTTCTACAAGCACATCACATTTTTTATTCACTAACACGGGTTTCTTTTGCTGCATGGCTTCTAACATCAATAAAGAAAGGCTCTCAAAAAAGGATGGCACTACGATAGCCATTGCACCAGCCATTAGCGCATTTTTTTGCTCATCCGAAACATAGCCAACATACTCAATAGCAGGATGTCGAATTGGTTTCATATAGTTATGTCCGGCAAAAACTAATTTAAGGTTCTCATTCTGTTCGTTGGTATAACGCAAGAAAAATTGAATGAGCTCCTCACAGCCTTTAAGTTTATCGATTCTTCCAGCATAAAAAATAAAAGGCTTATCGATTTTACTTGCAAGTACCATACCGATGGTACTAGCTTCAATATCGTCAATTCCAACACCAACAATGGTCTGCTTTCTCACGGTATTACCATAAATTTTATCAGCAATTTTTGACTCAGTGATGGTATTGAAGAAAAAAGCGCATTTTAAACCAAAAACCTTTTGATATACAGGGTAATAATTTGCCTTCTCATCGTGAAGCATAGGAATTAAAATAGATTTTTCCGGAAAAAGTTGCACTCCCACAGCTGATGGGTAATACAATGCTGAAAAAAAAATAAGTTTTTGATAATTTCCTTGATTGTTTTCTATATAACTAATCAAGTTAGGAGAATATGGTCCTTGGTATATTAACCATTGCTCGTGATCACTATCTGTTGGGTGCAAAAACTGAAGTTGTTTATATATACCTATTTTTCTAGCAAGCCATTGGTACCATAGTCGATTGGTAATTTTATGACGAATATACCTCAATTTATATTTACTGGCACGAGGTGAGTTTGAAAATCTTTTGATGGTTATTCCATTTTCTACTTCAGTACCTACGTTAAGTATCGGCGCCCAAGTAGTATATTCTTTTGCGCAGGTTGTCAAAACATCAATCTCATAAAAAGGTTTCAAGCGCGTAGCAATTTGTGCGCAATGCCATTCCGCACCACCCGTAATGTCGTTGCCATACCGTTGAATAATTAGTGCTATTTTCTTTTTTTCAGCCATGTCCCAGCAGTTGCATATATATTTTACAATGCGCTTCGGCCACATGTTTCCATTGAAAGCTTTGGGCCCGCTGCATAATGCTCAGTTTTCTATTATTTACTTCATAATCCTTTAACCCATTTGTTAGAATTGTCTTCATAGTTAGCTGCTCGAAGCTGGTGAAGTAATAAGCGTCAGTTCCTCCAATTTCGGGGAGCGACGTGGCTTTAGACAAAAAAACGGGTTTGCCAAAATGCATTGCTTCTATCACTGGCAATCCAAAACCTTCTGCTAAAGAAGGAAATACGAAAGCTTTGCAATGTTGATAGTACCAAAGCTTATTAGACTCACTAATCGTTCCAACAAAATGAACCCTATCTAATACACCATATTTTATTGCTTCGGTAATAATTACTTCTTTGTATCCGCGACTTTGTTCAATACCTGCAATTACCAATTGTAGCGTAGTGTCACTTAATAAGCGTGGTAATACATGAAAATTTTTTTTATCTGTAATAGTACCGATCGTAAATAAAAAAGGGGATTGTGGTATTACTGAAGGCTTGATTACAGATATCGTTGGATTGATATTGCACCCGTTATAAATAACAGAAATGGGCTTATCGTGTTGTGGTATGTATTGTGCTAGTTGGTCTTTAACAAAGTTAGAGATAACAATGATTTGATCAACCACATCTATTTTTCTTCGAAGATCATCTAAATATTGCTGCTTTTTACTTGCCGATTTATTGGTATCATACATGAAGTTGATATCATGTACCGTTATTATTTTCTTGCACTTGGCTTTAAAAGGGAAATATCTTGACCCTTGATAAGTACAATGCCATAAATCGTATTTATTAGTATTGAGTAAACAGAATTTATGAAAAGGCGATTGAGTTAAATAAGATGCTTTTTCGCCGAATACGCCTCTTTCTTGACTTGGCAAATAAAAATGTATACTCAAGTTATTCGATTGCGGTGATTGCAGTAATGCCTTACCCGCTTCCAAGCAGTAATGATACAGTCCGGTATGAGGGTATTTCATACGTTCGGCATCAAATAATATACTTGGTAATTTATCCAAAATAGCTTTTGTTATATGCTGTTAGTGCATGACAAAAACCATTAATAGGTACAGATTGTACACTAAAGTTAGCCTCAATTAAGAATTGGGTGATGGCTTTTATCTGATGGTCAGTATCATTTAAATCGTGCACCTCTAAAGAAATAATTTTTATCCGTTGCAGGTACTCCAATGGTGTATTATAAAAAATATCATATTCACTACCTTCACAATCCATTTTAAGTAAATCAACAAGCTTTAACTTGTGGGTATCGAAAATATTTCGAAAAGGAATTGTTTCTACAACTATCTTTTCTTTATTTCTGGCATCAAAGTTATCGTGCATGGAAGCAACAACCGACTCGTTAGCAGTTTCAACAAAAAGTATTAGCGGGTCTATTGAACTACCGGTAACCGCTTTTTCCGTAATAAGTAGTTGATCTTGTAAAATAGTATTGGCTTTTTTTGTTTTACTTATTTGAGCGACGTTACCTGGAAGGGGCTCAAATGCATAAATTTTTGCATTCTTTTTCTTTGATAGAAGTAAGTAATCGAAATAGCCTGCATTTGCACCTACATCAATTACTATTGGTGCATACCCAAGTTTGGGTAGCAACAAATGAATATCGTATACATCTTCTAAAAAGATCTCTTTGAATACAGGATACAATGGTAGCGGTACTTCAAAGTGAATAGGATTTGGACGAGTTGTAAAGCCTAACTGCGTATGAAATCTATTTTTTTTTCGAAACAGGTATTCTGCCGGGTTCGCAATATTTTCAAAAAGTTTGAAATACCGATAAATTCCTTTTACAGGCATACAATTGTTTTAATAAGCACTAGCAAAGGTAAATATATTAAATATCTTATTTTGAACTGCTATTGTTAGTTTATCTTTCAATTCGTTTTTATCGATATCATCCATTCTTTTTTTTTGAATCAACTGATACACTTTTTCGGTATAGAGCCAATATTTTTTTTCTTGATGTTGATCTGTTTGTAAATGTGTTTCAATGGCATCAGCTAATGAATCGATACCCTCTTTATTAGAGGCAATCGTTTTAAGGATGGCAATATTTTTTTCTTGTGCAAAAGCAGGTGCCATCATCAATCGCAGATTGCGCAAAAAATGATCCGCATCAGGTCTATCGGCTTTATTTACTACGAATATATCAGCTATTTCCATGAGTCCGGCTTTCATGGTTTGTACTTCATCTCCTGCTTCCGGAACAACCACCACAATGGTTGTGTCTGCGAGTCCGGCTATCTCTACTTCACTTTGTCCAACCCCAACGGTTTCCACAATAATATGATCAAAGTTAGCTGCTTGTAGTAGTGCTGTGATTTCTATGATGGCGGGATGCAAGCCACCTAATGCTCCTCTTGTAGCTAGTGAGCGAATAAATACATGGGGGTGATTGTACCATTTGCTCATACGAATACGATCGCCAAGTAGTGCGCCGAGGTTAATGTGGTTAGTATTTCATCGAAACCGGGCACTTCGTTTTCTACGATAGATATGGCGCGCGCTAGCGCGCGCCGGTCGCCTGCTAATAGAGCTGTTGTTATTTCCTTGTATTGTTGCATGCCCGGGTGTAAATTTATGGCAACTCTATGCAAGTAAGCAGAAAAAATATAGTTACGATAATATTCCTGCTCACCATCATTGGATTATTATGGAGCAGGGCTTTGCTATCTATTACTACAGGATTATGGATTGTATTAGCGGTGGTATACATCTATAAAAAACAACTCTCCCTTAAATATGAGTCTTTATTAATATGGAGTTTTTCTGCTGTTGCCTTATGGCTACCCGGTTTATGGCAAGCTCCTTATGCAAATGCCAATTATGATTTATTATTAACATGGTTGGCGTATCCTGCTATAGCGTTAGGCGCGATGGTTATCCGCGCCTGCGGCGCGGCATCTGTTTGCCAAAAAATATGGATCTATGGCGCCGCTATCGCGGCGCTTTACCCACTCTGCTGGCTACTCCTCCATATTACCAATGCGCTTACCCTTATCAAAACAGGTAAAGCCATCCCCGTATTCATGGACAATGATCATCTTCGTTTTAGTATATATCTCAGCTCGGCATTATTACTAAGCTTTACGTTAGAAAACAAAAAAATAAAACGAGTGCTCATCCTTTTCTTTATCAGTACCATACTATTGCTGAGCGTAAGAACAGGGATTGTAATGGCAGTGGTAGTCTTAATTGGGCAGTTGCTAAATCGTCGGAACGTCAGAACGTCGGAACGTCGGAACGTCGGGTCGACGACCCAACGCCCACCTATAGTCTATAGTCTATGGTCTATGGTCCTTCTGTTATCCATCCTTCTTCTATACCAAAAAATCAACTATACCCTCTACGATTATCAGCAGTTTAATACCAAGGGCTATGATGCTAACTATTCCGATGGCGTAAGAAGAGCTATCAATAAGG
>JAIEQT010000362.1 GCA_019747455.1 Chitinophagaceae bacterium
TTAGTGTTTACAAGCCCAAGCAACGTAGAAGCTTTCTTTGAAAAAAATAAACCGAAGCCTCATCAAAAACTAATTGTTCAGTGGCATTAAATTGAAGGGTACAATCATCTATTTTCCCCCCTAAATTAAAATAAGGATGCCAACCATCAGCATAAGGAATGGCTTCTTCATTTTCATGACGAATAGTAGTTGTTATGGAGAGCCGATTATTTTTTTCCAAAGTCCATTTTAGCTCAATACGATAAGGAAAAGGATATCCCTGATCTGTAGCGGCATATTTTTTTGCCAGTATTACTGTTGCCGAATCATTTGTAGCTTCTTGGAATAGCATATCATAAACCATGTCATATACCAAACCATGAATGGCGTGTGAACCTAAATAATGCTTGTGTACTTTATATTGCTTGTTATTCCAGCGAAATAAACCTTCTCGCATCCTGCAAACAAAAGGACTTAACTTGGCGCTTGCAAAACTATCTGCTATCGTTTTTCTGGCCTCTGCTACAGATTGATACCCACTTATACAATTAACCGCGTTATTATAAACAGGTATGCTAAAAGCATTCAGCAAACCACCAAATGTGTAAACAGTTGCAGTGCACCCCGTTTGCTTATCCTTCAAATGAATAATGGGGTGTGCCTGCTGTTTATTAATGGATACCGAAAATCGCATTAACCTAAGATATGACAGTAAAAACTAACAACTGTTCACCTCAACGCGAAAAATAGTATTTTTGCAAGTCTTATAAAATACTGCTATGCCATATCAGCTCCAGCATAAAGTTCGTATTGTAACGGCCGCCAGTTTATTTGATGGTCATGATGCTGCCATTAATATTATGCGCCGCATTATGCAATCAAAAGGCGCGGAAATTATTCACTTGGGTCATAACCGAAGTGTAGCAGAGATCGTAGAGTGTGCTATTGAAGAAGACGCTCAGGGCATTGCTATTACAAGCTATCAGGGCGGACATGTTGAGTTCTTTAAGTATATGAAAGACCTTCTCGACCAAAATGGTTGTTCGCATATAAAAATATTTGGTGGTGGTGGGGGAACCATTCTTCCCGAAGAAATAAGGGAACTTCACCAATATGGTATTACCAGAATTTATAGTCCTGATGATGGCCGACATATGGGGCTTGAAGGGATGATTGAAGATGTTATAAAGCAATGTGATTTTAGATTAAATGGATCGGGAGAATACCATTTGCCAATGACGCTTGGGGAGGTAAAAGATGTACGAAAGATCGCCAGGCAAATAACGAATGTAGAGAATGGAGTTCAATCATCAGTCGTCAATTATCAATCGTCATTGAGAAAAGAAAATAGTCCGGTTTTAGGAATTACGGGTACCGGTGGAGCCGGTAAGAGTTCCGTAACAGATGAAATTGTACGCCGTTTTTTGCAACAATATGCCGATAAAACGATCGCTGTTATTTCTGTTGATCCGTCTAAGAAAAAAACAGGTGGGGCTTTATTGGGAGATCGGATACGTATGAATTCCATAGCACATCCGAGAGCCTATATGCGCAGCTTAGCCACAAGAGAAGATAATACAGCATTGAGTGCTCATGTACAAGAAGCCATTAATATTTGCAAGGATGCAGCTTTTGATTTTATTATTTTAGAATCGGCAGGGGTTGGACAAAGTGATGCTTCGATACTGGATTTTTGTGATGTCAGTTTATATGTGATGACACCGGAATATGGCGCAGCATCTCAATTAGAGAAAATAAATATGCTTGATTATGCCGACCTTATTTGTATCAATAAGTTCGATAAGGCAGGTGCATTAGATGCTTTAAACGATGTACGAAAGCAATATAAAAGAAGCCATGGATTATGGGAAGCAAAAGATGATGAACTGCCTGTTATAGGCAGTATAGCAGCACAGTTCAATGATACAGGTGTTAATCAATTATTTGATCGCTTAATGGCTATCATTCAAACTAAAACAAATACGCTATTTGATAATAAAATACATGCATCCCTTCAAGCTTCATCAACATCAACGAAATCGCAAATTATTCCCCCCAAACGGGTTCGTTATCTGGCTGAAATTGCTGAGAATAATCGAAGCTATGATAGTTGGGTAAAGGAACAAACAGCCTTAGCCTCCCAATGGTATCAGCTACAAGGCGTGCTTCAGTCTGTTGCTAATGAGGCCGTAAAAAAGGAATTAGAAACTATTGAAACAAAAATAACTGAAGGATTACACCCAGCGTGTAAAAAGATGATTGCAGATTGGCCTGCCTTAGTTAATAAGTACAATGCCGATTTTTTTGAATACACCGTTAGGGATAAAGTTATCAAACAAGCCCTTAGTACTACCTCTTTAAGCGGAACAAGAATTCCTAAAGTAGTACTACCTAAGTATAAAGATTGGGGAGATATTCTACGCTGGCAATTACAAGAGAATATACCCGGAGAATTTCCTTATACAGCAGGTGTTTTTGAATTAAAAAGACAAGGCGAAGACCCTACCCGTATGTTTGCAGGAGAAGGTGGTCCTGAGCGCACTAATAAAAGATTCCATTATGTATCCTTAGGTCAGCCTGCTATTCGCTTATCAACTGCTTTCGATAGTGTTACATTATATGGTGAGGATCCGGCACACCGCCCTGATATTTATGGAAAAGTAGGGAATAGTGGGGTTAGTGTTGCTACGGTTGATGATGCCAAAAAATTATATAGTGGTTTCGATTTATGTGATCCGAAAACTTCTGTGAGCATGACCATTAACGGTCCTGCACCTATTATCTTGGCTTTTTTTATGAATGCTGCTATTGATCAGCTTTGCGAGAAATGGATAACAGAAAATAATAAGTGGGAAGAAGTAAATCAGCAAATAGCAGCCAAGTTTAGTAAAATACCTAAGCCGGTTTATTATAATCCATCTTTACCTGAAAGATTACCGGAAGGTAATAATGGTTTGGGTATTGGGTTACTTGGTATGAGTGGAGATGAGGTATTACCTACAGATGTATATGCATCTATTAAAGCGCAAGCTTTATCGCAAGTAAGGGGTACGGTACAAGCAGATATTTTAAAAGAAGATCAAGCGCAAAATACCTGTATTTTCTCTACGGAGTTTGCCTTAAAACTGATGGGAGATGTACAAGCTTATTTCATCGATAACAAAGTACGAAATTTTTACAGTGTAAGTATAAGCGGGTATCATATTGCAGAGGCTGGTGCAAACCCAATAACTCAATTGGCTTTTACTTTGGCCAACGGTTTTACCTATGTTGAGTATTATTTAAGTAGGGGTATGCAAATAGATGATTTTGCACCAAACTTATCATTCTTCTTTAGCAATGGTATGGATCCTGAATACAGTGTGATAGGCAGAGTAGCAAGGCGAATTTGGGCTAAAGCCATGAAGCAAAAGTATAAAGCCAATGATCGCTCTCAAAAATTGAAATATCATATTCAAACAAGTGGAAGAAGCTTACATGCGCAGGAAATAGACTTTAATGATATTCGCACAACGTTGCAAGCATTATATGCTATTTATGACAACTGTAACAGTTTGCATACCAATGCTTATGATGAAGCTATTACAACCCCTACAGAAGAGAGTGTACGCCGAGCCATGGCTATTCAGTTGATCATAAACAGAGAGTTAGGTACTGCTAATACGGAGAATTTTATTCAAGGAAGCTTTGCCATAGAAGAGTTAACAGATTTAGTAGAAGAAGCTGTTCTACTGGAATTTGAACGTATTACAGACAGGGGAGGTGTGTTAGGAGCTATGGAAAGAATGTATCAAAGAAATAAAATTCAAGAAGAGAGTTTACATTACGAAACATTAAAACATACAGGGGAGTTGCCTTTAATCGGCGTAAATACTTTCCTGAATAAAAAAGGAAGTCCAACTGTTTTGCCCGGTGAAGTAATCAGAAGTACAACCGAAGAGAAAGAACAACAAATCCAGAATTTAAAATCTTTTCATCAACGAAATGCCGGTAAAAGTCAACAAGCATTAAAAAATTTGCAACAGGTTGCTATTAATAATGGCAATTTATTTGCCGAGCTTATGGAGACGGTAAAATACTGTTCTTTAGGTGAAATTACGAATGCGTTATATGCTGTTGGCGGACAATATCGCAGAAACATGTAATTTGTGACTATGAAAGGAATGATTATTATTTTAGTACTTGTTATTTTTTCTTACGTAAGCAGTGCCCAACATATTTTTCGAAGAATTGATACCACTATGAAATTGGGGAAAGCCGGATATAAAATATCTTGTAAAAATGCCAACGAGGAAAAGAATTATGTAACGCTGAATCCGGTTGGATTTAAGAATACTGCCCGAGATTTCGGATTTGATATAAAAGGTAGAATTATACAAACCGAAGTAGATGATTTGAATGCGGATGGTTTCCCTGATCTAGTAATATATGTGCAGCAGCCTGGCCCGAAGAACGCAGCCGCTGTAATTGGTATTTCTTCCATGGAGAATGAAAGCTATCAGCCTATTGGATTTCCGGATATTTTGGACGATCCTAAACTACGTACGGGATATAACGGGAAAGATCAGTTTTTTTTAATGGAAGGTACATTGATGAGGCGATTTCCACTCTTTACATCTGATTCCTTACCGGTACAAACGGGGATGTATCGCCAAGTGCAATATAGGGTTATGAAAGAAGAAAGAGGCTTAAGATTTAAAGTAGTTCGTACTTACGATTATGCTAAGCAGTAAGTTCTTATTTATTTAATAGCATATTTTAATCTGGCTTTGTACCTTTACGTACAACCAATTTTATGCGCAAATATCTTTTGTGTGGCTTATTAGTTTGTACGGCTACAGCCATTTTTTCCCAAACAATCGAACAAATTGAATCTAAAAAAGTTACCCTTCCCAACGGTTGGAGTTTAACACCCTTAGGGAGAAGTTTACCACTTGGTGATCTGCCATTGAATATGGCTGTTTCAAAATCAAGATCGTTAATGGCGGTAACCAATAACGGACAAAGTGTACAAAGTATACAGCTCATAAATCCAAATACGGAAACCGTTCTCGATACTAAAGTTGTTGGTAAAGCCTGGTATGGACTGGCTTTTAGTGCCGATGAAAAAAAACTCTATGCTTCGGGTAACCATGATAACTGGATTATGGTTTTTGCGATCAACAATAAAAAACTGGAGTTAATTGATTCTATTATTTTAGGAAAAAAATGGCCAAATAAAATTTCGCCAACAGGAATTGCTGTTGATGACGCTAAGCAAATAATGTATGTAGTAACGAAAGAGGATAATAAATTATATATTATCGATTTGGCCACTAAGCAAATTCAAACAGCGTATCAGTTGGGTGGAGAAGCTTATGCCTGCCAGCTTTCACCGGATAATAAAAAATTATATATTAGTTGTTGGGGTTGTGATAAAGTACTTGTTTTTAATACCGATCAAAAAAATATAATAGCAGAAATACCCGTAGGCGATAATCCGAATGAATTGTGCTTAACTAAGAAAGGCAGATATCTTTATGTTGCCAATGCTAATGATAATAGTGTTTCCGTTATTTCAACAGCAGATAATAAAGTAATTGAAACACTAAATACAGCTTTGTACCCCGATGCACCTAGTGGTTCTACCACAAATGGATTAGCACTTAGTGATGATGAAAAAATATTATTCATAGCCAATGCCGATAATAATTGCTTGAGTGTATTTGATGTAAGCAAACCCATTCAGAGTAAGAGTAAGGGTTTTATTCCTGTTGGCTGGTATCCTACTAACGTAAAAGTAATTGGTAAGAAAATTTTTGTAAGTAATGGCAAAGGTTTTTCATCTATGGCAAACCCATATGGTCCTAATCCATTTGGTAATAAACAAACGGTATTATATCAGGAAGGTGATCCCAATAAGCCTAAAAATGTGCAATACATAGCCGGTTTGTTTCAAGGAACCATGAGTATTATTGATATACCTACAGATGCACAGCTAAGTGTGTATTCTCAAGTAGTATACAGGAATACACCTTACAATAAAGTGAAAGAATTATTGACCCAAGGAGAAGAGGGTAATCCAATACCCAGAAGAGTTGGTGCTGCAAGCCCTATCAAATATGTGTTTTATATAATTAAAGAGAACCGTACTTACGATCAGGTTTTAGGAGATATGAAAGAAGGCAATGGGGATCCCCGATTGGTATTGTTTGGTGAAAATATCACGCCCAATCAACATGCTTTAGCGCGTGAATTCGTTTTACTGGATAATTTTTATGTAGATGGCGAAGTAAGTGCTGATGGACACAACTGGAGTACCGGAGCGTATGCTACCGATTTCTTAGAAAAAAATTGGGTAACCAGTTATGGAGGTCGCGGTGGTGGTTATGATGCTGAAGGTAATAGAGCTGTTGCTAATAATAAAGGAGGGTTTATTTGGGATCATTGTAAAAAAGCCGGAGTAAGTTATAGAACCTATGGTGAGTTTGCAGATAACTATAAAGCCAATATTCCGGCATTGAAAGATCATTTCTGTCCCTATTTTACAGGATATAATAATGCGGTACCAGATACTACTCGATTCTTTCAATGGAAAAGAGAATTTGATTCATTATTATCAGTAAATGCGGTACCTCGGTTTAACTCGGTTCGTTTTTGTAATGATCATACAGAAGGCCTGCGTTTAGGAAGACCTACTCCTTATGCGCATGTTGCTGATAATGATTTAGCTGTTGGTATGTTTGTGGAATATCTAAGTAAAAGCCCTATTTGGAAAGAAACGGCTGTATTTATTTTGGAAGATGACGCCCAGAATGGAGCCGATCATGTAGATGCCCATAGAAGTATTGCCTTTGTAGCAGGCGGATTTGTAAA
>JAIEQT010000333.1 GCA_019747455.1 Chitinophagaceae bacterium
CAAAGGAAGGGGCAAAACTTCATCTGTATCATTGAAACGTGGTAACAGAGCATTAATATTCTTTAGATCAAATTGTATTTTCTTTAAAGAGATCAGTTTACAAGTTACTTTTTCTGTTTTAATCGCAGTCACCCCCGAGATATTTCCTTTATATTGAATAAACGGAGTTATTTCTTTATCTATTGAAGTGTCAATGTAAAAAAAAGATTTTCGATTTTTTGTAGTCTGATAGTACTTTGAATTAAAGCTACTGTTAGCGTAAAACTCAATTTTACTTAACAAAGTATCCAATGACATTTTATAGGCCCTCATATCTGAAAACCTATATATCGTATTAACACTTTTTTTGACATAAAAAGAATCTTCTTCTGATTCGAAATCTCGTAACTTATTAAATGATATATACATTCCGATTACCTTAGTTCTCCAAAAAATAAAGGAATCATGTATTACCATTCGATACTCCACTTCCATAAAAGACCCAAAATCATTTGCTTTACTATCTGCAATAATATGTAAATTATATACAACTTCTTTAGCCTCGACTGTTTGGGAAAAACACGAATTAGCTGAAAATAAAATTCCAAAAAATAAAATAATTTTCATAAAAAAAGTGGCAGATTAAACTGCCACTATAAATTTAATTAAAAGTTTCGAAATTAACATCTGCGAGAAAAGCATCTACAATCTCTTGCGAATTAAGAACATCATAAGCTGTCTGGTTACCTGTTGTCCAAATTACTGAAGTTGCAGCGGTTCCATTACCAGAAATATCAACTGAAGCGTATTCATCAAATTTAGCATCAACAATATCGGGTGTCGGTCTAGGTTCAGTTAGTTCAAGGGTCAAGACAATATTTACACCATTTCCAGTAATATAAACTTTACCCTTAAAACTCCAGCTAGTAAATGTCCAATTGTGATTCAAATCACCAACAATTCTAATCGTGTACCCATTAGTAGAATGATAAGTCCTATCTATTTTGTTGAATCGCTTTAATTCAACCAGTTTTTCATTACGCAAATTTTTGATATTAGCATTCACTTGTCCGATAAGGATAAATAAGAAACAAAAGATTGTAGCTAAAAAAAACTTGTATTTCATAAAATTTTTTTATTGATTCCCCCTGTCTGACGCCATGGGTAAATTTCAGCGATAACTTTTTTGGCTATTCCATTAGGAGTTATTCCCTAAACCATTCCGCATAGTAGCGTCCATTTTTAATACTGTGATCAGCAGTGAGTAATTATGGATTAACTTTTATCGACAATATGAAACTATATGCTTAATAGTCCATATCAAATAGCTATACAGCTAATAATTGCATTACTCGATAAAATTAGCCGTTCGGCTAATTTTTACCCCCCCCCCAATTAACATTTTTTATAATATCAACTTTAAATTACTAATTTCAATCAAAGCCTAAATCATAACACCCCTATGATAAACATTGCCATGGCTGAGGATAAGGAAGTATATTCTTCCAGAATCAGTCATATACTTGATGATGACCCATCCTATAATCTTGCCATTAATTCCCCCAAACGGTCTCGATTTGTTATTAAAATTGGGATCGGCGAAAAAGCTACCTGATATTATTTTAATGGATATTGAAATGCCGAAAATTGATGGTTTACTATGTACTACATATATAAATTTTAAATACCCTGAAATAAAAATTATTGGCATTTCTTCTCATTCAAATCAGGCATTAGTAACAGCAGTATTAAGTGAAGGAGCCATAAGTTTTCTATCTAAACATTTTTGCGAACCCGATTCTATTTCTTATAAACCTACTTATGGCAGTCGAAATATTTTAAAAGAAACTATTGTGAAAGCAATAGCGAATCAAAAATTTATAGACTCATTACTATTCAACAATACAAATAATATTGAATTATTCAAATCGACTAAAGAAATTCGCAAGCAAAAAATACCAAATATCTCTGCTCAACTTACTGAATTCCTAGTTTTAAACACAGCTAATTTATCTTTAAAGGATATTGGAAGGGTAATGCATAAAAGCGAAGCAAGTATTAAACACTATCAAGCCCAAGCCACAGAACTATTTGAGTTAAGTACCCGTAACGAAATAGCAAGCCATTGTATTAAACATGGATATGTGAAATTGCCCAGTTATTACGATAATACGCATAACTAGTATAATTAAGAAACTATACTATTTTCTCTATTCGCTTATCCGGTATTAACCAGATCAATGCTATCAAGCCATAGCTACCTCATTTTTAATCTGATCTTAATTAGCTTTTTACTCTTTTTAATGTTTACATAATATAACAGCGCTAATTTTATAGTGTTAATTAATAATTGATATGAAAAAGAATCCGTTTTTCCCTATAAGCTTTATTCTCGTATTACAGATGATTGCTTTCGTACATTTTGCTCAATCACAACCCGTTTATGAATTCAAAAAAAAGATTTCCTTACCAACCGGTGATGCTAAATGGGATTATTTAAAAATGGATGAAGCTAAGAATCGTTTATTCATATCACATGGCGATAGAGTTCATGTAATTGATGTAAAAACAAATACCCAGCTTACCGAATTTGATAGTTTAAAAGGAGTTCACGGCATTGCATTAGCAACCGATTTTAAAAAAGGATATATTACCAATGGAACTGACAATAGTATCACCATATTCGATTATAATTCATTAGAAGTATTAAAAACAATTAAGACTGAAGGTAAAAAAGCAGATGCAATTTTATACGATGCCTATTCGAAACAAGTATATGTATTTAATAATGGAAGTGGAAATGCTATTGTTATAAATCCAAAAAACGATTCCGTTATAGCTAAAATTGAAATGGGCGGAGCACCTGAGTTTGGCGCATCAGATAATAAAGGAAGTGTATTCAATAATAATGAAGACTCGAATACAATTTTTGAGATTGATACAAAATCGAATACGATAAAAAACAAATATGCAATTTTACCGAACAAGGTACCAACAGGCTTAGCTTACGATGCCAAAAACAATCGTTTATTCTCTGTTTGCCGTGATCCTAAAACACTGGTAGTTTTGGATGCTAATAATGGTAATATGGTACAAACCTTACCCATTGGAGCCGGTGTAGACGCCGTAGCTTATGATAAGAAATTGAAATTAGTTTTTACCTCGAATGGTGAAGGCACAGTTAGCATTTTTAAACAAGAATCTGCCGATATATATAGTCTTTTACAAACCCTTAAAACACAACCCGGCTTAAAAACTATGGCACTAAACCCCTCTACACACGAAATATATCTAAGTGGTGCCGATTTCAAAGAGGATAAAAAAACACCGGTAAGTGGTAGCTTTGGTGTTTATGTATATGGTATTAAATAATCTTCTCGATCCTCTTATCAGGTATCAGCCACATCAACGCAATTAACCCATAGATAATAAACGAAATATAGGGCATGAAAAAGGCGATGATAATAGCGAAAGAATATCCGGCAAGAGAAATATTTCCTTTAAAATCTTTACCCAATGCTTTCGCTAAAGTAGATTCTCGATCACCATTTGCATGAATTAGTCGATTGGTTAAAATACTATACGCCGCTCTACATAATAACAATACAATACCCATTAATATCGTGGCATTGGTGGAGAAATGAGTAGAACCTAACCAGGCAGTGGCGAAAGGCAAAAGAGATAAGGTAAAAAGTAAGAATCCATTTGCTAATAACACGCCGCCATTAATTTTATGAACACTTTGAAATAAATGATGATGATTATTCCAGTATATCCACACCATTAAAAAACTAAGGATATAACTTAAAAATTCGGGATACATGTGCAACAACACTTTCCAATCATCTGTATGTGGCGCCTTTAACTCCAGTACCATAATGGTAACAATTATGGCGAGTACACCATCACTAAAGGCCTCTAGTCTGTTTTTATTCATTTTATAAACCTATTAATAAAAGTCAATTTATAAAACTATTCGCAAAAAGCCACCAAGATTGCTAGTGGTTGAAAAACTATTCCAGCCGGTTTGGTTGAAGTCGGTCATTACCCCGCCTGTAAATTTACTGTACTTCAATCCAAGCCTAATCCGTTGGGAGAAATTTAAAAAGGGGTCGCTTGGGTTATATATAGGAAATAACTCAATCTGGCCGAACATACTACAACGCTCATTGATTTTGGGCTGATACCGAAATAAGGCAAACAAATCAATATTCCCTTTATTAGCGATATCAGCAACTAACCAACCAAAAATTAAAAAATCTTTTTTTTGTTTGATGAATTGAACTCCCATTTTTGGCGTGAAACCGGCATTCAAAAAAGAACCAACCAATACTATACCTAATCCATTTTTAAGATTATACGATATGGCATTGGTAGAGGCAAATATAGTTGGTGAGTTCTCGTAATCTGTACTAGCCCGGTTTCTGCTGAAATACAAAAAGGGAGACTTTTGCTGTGTTTTATTTTCAATATACTTAAACCATAGAATATCTACCCCGGTTCTTTTATTGCCGGCATAAAATTCAACAGCTTGCGAATAAACATGCTTATGCGCAATCACTAAAAATAAAACCAGTACAAAATATAAGATTCGCATAGCCTCACTTAATAGTGGAAAGTATACGCAAGAATTCTTGCGGACGAACAACAAAAGGGAGATGAGATGTTTCCATTTCAAACACTTTTTTAACAGTACCATTCGCTTTAATCATTTGCTGTTGCAAAGCATAAGGAACTGCATAATCATTTTTTGTACTGATGTAATACTTAGGAACATTGGCAAAATTAGCTCCCAGTTTTACTTTATCATTCAATCCTTTCACAGGTTCAGCGCGATGATATTTTACTAATATATCTTTCATATAGGTTGGGCAATCGGCGCATACGATATTTGCCAATTGATCCTTCTTAATACTTACCAATGAATAATCCTTATTAAATTCAAAGGCTTCTATAGGTTTATTTTGCAAAAAGGTATTGGTAATAGTTGATATATCCTCTCCGTTCTTAGGCAAATAAGCTGCCACATATATCAATTTGTCGATTTTATTTGGGATATATTCAGCTACCTGAGAAATAATGGCACCTGCCATGGAATGGCCAACTAATATTACTTTACCCTTTTGAGTATTGATAACATCGGAAACTGTTTTTACATAATTATTCAGCCCAATACCGGCACCAAATGTATTATCGGCACCGTGTGCAGGTAAATTCACCGTTACTACATTTGCATGTTCTGCCAATTGATTTCGCACGAAACCCCAGGCACTTTCATCGGCCCAGGCACCATGTACCAATACATAGGTAGGATAACGTTGCCGATCTTCCTTTAACGCATCAACAACTAAGCGAGCGGCCGCTTCTCCACTATTCTGTTGTTGTCCGGTAATGAGGTTACCATCACGTATGGCATACGATTCGAACATGGGTGCTACCTCAAATTTACTGTCAGGCATTTTGCGTGCTTCATCTTCTATACGAAAAGGCTGGATCTTCATACCAACATAGGCATCTGCATAATTTTCTTCATTACTTGCGAAGCCTGTCCACCTTTTACCTTGCACTAAGTATTTACCATTAGGTAATTTACATGTAAGGAGTATGCTGGTACCATGACAAATAGCAGCGGTTGGTTTTCCGGTAAGATAAAAATTGGTAAAGAATTTCTGTAATTCGAGATTGTTTATGAAAGTATACATAGGACCTTGTCCGCCACAAACAAATATCGCTTTATAATCGTTTGGATTGATAGCAGATAACTTATAGGTATTTTTTACTAACGCTGTTTTTACAGGATCTTTTTTAAAGCCTAGAGAAATATAATCAAAAGCGGCGTATTTACTTTGATCTTCCGGATCACTAAATCCGTCGAAATACAGTTCACCCCCTTCCGGCGAGGCAATATCAACGGTATATCCGGCCTCACTAAATACCCAATAGGGATGTGATAACTCAGCATACCATACACCAATTGGCCAACCGGTTTGTTTACTGATCGATTTATTAGAGGCGATAAGCAATACCTTACCATTATTACCCGCGTTATGTTGTGAATACGTGGGGATACTCGCTATAAGTACAAATAAGGCTGCAAGCAATATTTTTTTCATTGTATATATTTTGATGCACAAATTTGTGGATTAATAGTACTTTTACCTATATACTTACTTATAATAGCTATACTAACTTTTAGGAAAGTATTAATAAAATCAAACACTTTAGCCCATGCCAGAATTTCTCTACAACAATAAACTCTATTATAATCCGGTAGAATTTGCTATGGATAGAATCGGGGGTACCTGGAAAATGCCGATATTATGGCGTTTGAAGGATCGGGTTATGCGTTATGGTGAATTGAAAAAAGACATCCCACATATTACGCATAAAATGCTTACCAGCCAGTTAAGAGAATTAGAGCAAGAGGGATTCATCAGTCGCAAAGTGTATGCTGTAGTACCTCCCAAAGTTGAATATGCAATAACCGGCAGAGGGAAACGTGCTATTAAAGTAATAGAAACTATTCGTAATTATGGGTTAACACTAATGAAAGAGTTTGGAGTTGAAAAAAGCATAAATTAAATTTTACGCATGACCAAAAAGCAACGTTACGAAGCTGTAATTAATTATTTTTTAGAAGCATCTCCAACGGCAGAAACCGAATTAGTATATGATAATCCATTTCAATTATTAGTTGCTGTTATTCTCTCTGC
Source organism: Chitinophagaceae bacterium (assembly GCA_019747455.1). Taxonomy (GTDB): domain Bacteria; phylum Bacteroidota; class Bacteroidia; order Chitinophagales; family Chitinophagaceae; genus Sediminibacterium. The sequence goes on from JAIEQT010000333.1 coordinate 6,693, forward strand.
GCAATGTACAGACAAACGCGTGAATATGACAACACCAGCCATCTTTGCGCAATACCCTACTCCGGTTGCAATGGCTAAAGCCAGTTTTGATGAACTTTTCCCTTATATAAAAAGTATCTCATACCCCAATAATAAAACCAAGCATCTGATTGGCATGGCCAATATGCTGTTAGAAAAATTTGATGGAGAAGTACCCATGACTGTTGAGGAACTAGATCGGAAGAGC
>JAIEQT010000309.1 GCA_019747455.1 Chitinophagaceae bacterium
GATCAAATGGATAAGCCCAAAGACTATTTGCTTATAGCTTCTATATTAACTGATTCACTCAGGGGCCCCCCCGTTGTTACCTGATTTTTTTGTAACAACATCTCTTACTTTAAATATTGAATCATGCTTACTTTCTATTATAGAAAGTACATGGTAGTTGTGGGAATACTCGTTATACTACCTGTATTTTCTTTATTTGCACAGCAACGATTAACGCTGAAGCAGTTGATTGATGCTGCCCAGTCGTACTTACCCGTTTTAAAACAAAAGCAAGCTTTTATTGATGAGTCTAAAGTTGCGCTCTCCGAAGTAAAACACTCGTTTTTGCCACAGGTGAAATTGAGTGAGCAATTGAATGTTGGCTCTAATAACTCCCTGGCTGGAACTTTTTTTTCTTTCGGGATAACTCCCTCAACATCTGCCGGTGTGAGGGCAAGTAATACGAATGATTTAGTGTCGGGTAATATTGGGGTCATTTATAGCGAATATGAGCTTGCCAATTTCGGATTGAACAAAGCCAAGCTTGGTAGTGCCAAAGCGAATATTGATCTTCAAGAGGCCAATCTTAAAAAAGAAATGTATTTGCTACAGTTGACAATTGCGCGATTATACTTCAGTGTTGTGAAGTATCAATATCGTCTAAATGCAGATAAACAAAACACTAATCGCTATGAAATAATATTTTTTATTATTCAAGCTTTAACTAAAAGTGGACTTAAGCCAGGCGCAGATTCTTCGCTTGCCAAAGCAGAATTATCCAAAGCGCGAATAAATTATAATCAAACGCTAGGGAAAATTATGGACCTTAAACAACAACTTAGCTACTTAACGGGTATGGATGCTGATCGCCTCACATTGGATACCACCCAATTGAAGTGGAAGGATAGGGATACCATTTCCGTTACCGCCAAAGTTTCAGAGATAGACCATCCACTACTTGATTATTACTTCAAAAAGAATCAATTGCTAAATGCCAATGAGTATTTGATTAAAAAGAGTTATTTGCCTAAGATCGTAGTAGCAAGCGCTTTGTGGGCAAGGGGATCGAGCATACAGTACAATGACAATTTTAAACCCTTATCTGTTGGCCTTGGCTATCAAAGATTCAACTATGCTATTGGTGTTGCTTTTACATACAACCTTTTAAATGGTATTTATAAAAAAGACAGATTATTATTAAATAACTATCAAAAAAAAGCAGGTGAGTATGAGCTGTTGCAACAAAAATTAGCGTTGGGATCGGCATCCCTTCAGGCCAATAATGCATTGGCCATCACAAAAGAGAATTTGCTTGAACTACCGGTACAGCTCTCTTCTGCCCAAGCTGTTTTTAGTCAAAAAACAGCACAATATAGAGCTGGATTAATATCATTGGTAGACGTAACCAATGCCTCATTCGTGTTATACCGATCACAAACTGATTATATAGAAACAATCAATGATTGGTACTTGGCTCAACTCGAAAAGGCAGCTTCTTTAGGTACACTTTCACAATTTATTCAAACAATAAAATAAATACTATGGTTCGTGCAGCTTTAAAAAGGCCTATTACCATAATGGTACTTTTTATAGGATTACTGCTCTTTTCAATAATGGCGGTAAAAACAATACCCATTGATATATTCCCCAAGCTTAATTTACCAACGATTTATGTGATTGAATCTTATGGCGGAATGAGCCCACAGCAAATGGAAGGCTTTTTTGCAACTCGTTTGCAAGATCAGTTTTTGTATGTAAATGGCATTAAGAATATAGAGAGTAAAAATATTCAAGGACTTACCTTGATAAGATTGTCTTTTTATGAGGGCACTGATATGGCAGAGGCCTCAGCACAAGTGGCCCTACAGGTAAATAGGGCTTCAAAATTCTTCCCTCCCGGTGCACTACCACCACAAGTAATCCGTTTTGATGCCTCTTCGCTACCCGTTGGCGAGTTGGTCTTTAGCAGTAAAACAAAATCTCTTAAAGAAGTGTATGATTTAGCGGTCACACGCATAAGGCCAATGTTTGCAACAGTCTCAGGATTATCAGCGCCTCCCCCTTTTGGTGCAAACTCAAGATCTGTTGTAATTAATGTAGATCCCGAAAAACTTCGACGATTCAACATATCTCCAGATCAAGTAGTTGAAGCAATTTCTAGAAATAATAATATTACTCCCTCTGGAAATCTAAGGGTAAATGAAATGATGTATGTAACAACCCTGAATTCATTGGAAGAAAAAGTAAAACATTTCGAAGACATACCCATTAATACCAACGGGTTGGCATCTGTATTTATACGAGATGTGGCAACCGTATCAGACGCTACAGATATAACTGTAGATTACGCTTTGGTTAATGGAAAGCGCTCTGTATATATCCCTGTTGTTAAAACAGCCGATGCCTCTACCTGGAATGTGGTTCAGTCACTCAAAGCGAAACTCCCGGAGATGGAAAGCCTATTACCCGATGACGTGAATATAAGTTATGAATTTGATCAGTCTGTTTTTGTCATCAACGCAGTAAAAAGCCTTATCACTGAAGGCTTATTAGGGGCAATACTTACAGGACTAATGGTTTTATTATTTCTGAAAGATTTACGAAGCAGTATAGTGGTTATTATTACTATCCCCATTGCGATACTGTGTAGCGTGCTTTGTTTAAAGTTATTCGGACAAAGTATCAATATCATGACCCTGAGCGGGCTGGCACTTGCTATTGGCGTACTCGTAGACCAAGCTACGGTAACTATTGAGAATATACATCAGCACCTAGAGATGAATAAAACCAAGCGACAGGCTATTTTAGATGCTTGTGAGGAAATTTCTTTTCCCTTATTCTTAATACTACTATGTATCCTCGCTGTGTTTGCCCCCTCTTTTATTATGACGGGTGTACCCAAGGCAATGTTCCTGCCACTCTCTTTATCTATTGGCTTCGCGATGATTTTTTCTTTTTTTGCTGCACAAACACTGGTCCCCGTTATGGCAAATTGGTTGCTAAAACAGGAAAGCTTTAAATATCACCCTACCCAACCACATGCCCATGCGGGTTTAGCTTTGGATTCAGAAGAAATAAACGAAGTGGATACCCATCAAAAACAAGAAATGTTACATTCTGATAAACAAGACTTTTTTCAAAGAGTAAAAACAAATCTCGGTATACAACTAGATATCTGGATGCAAAAAAGAAAATGGATCGTTATTGGGTATATAGTAAGTACTTTAATGTTAACAGGACTATGCTTTGTTTTTATTGGCAAAGATTTGCTACCGAAAACAAATAATGGACAACTTCAAATAAGAATAAAAGAACCTGATGGCACAAGGCTCGAAAAAACAGAACGAGACACAAAACAAATATTATCGATTATTAATACTACTGTAGAAGGCCATATTTCCCTTAGCTCGGCATATGTGGGATTAATTCCAAGTAGTTATGGTTCCAGTAACCTTTATATTTTTAATAGCGGTACACATGAGTCTTTAGTACAGGTGAATATCGACGAGCGATACAAGTTTAAGTTGGATGACCTAAAAGATAAATTGAGAAAAAATATTCAACATGCTTATCCATCGATTCGTGTTTCTTTTGAGCCAATTGAGCTAACCGAAAAAATTATGGCCCAAGGGGCATCTACACCCATTGAGGTGAGGGTAACCGGGAAAAATTTCGATGAACTTAAGCTCTATGCAAATCGACTTGTGGATACGCTTAAACAAATCGATTATCTCCGTGATATTCAAATTGCACAGCCTTTAAAATTTCCCACTATCAAAATTAATCTCGACAGATTTCGTCTGGCACAAATGGGTTTAAACCTTCAGGATGTTGCGAAGAGTATTTCAGACGCCACTTCCTCGAGCCGGTTTACAGAAAAAATACAATGGCTCGATACAAAAGTTTCATACACCTATCAGGTTCAGGTTCAGGTACCGGAGTATCTCATGAATTCTGTTGAACAACTTCAATCGATTTCTTTGTATAAAAATAAACCTAGACCAATTTTAGCCGAAGTAGCCAAATTCTCTATTGATACCTTGCCCGGGGAGTATGACCGAAGCGGGCCTAGAAGATTTTTGACCGTTAGCGCTAATATTTATAAAAAAGATTTAGGTACAGCCACAGCTCAAGTCCAAAAATCGATTCTTTCGCTTGGGACGCCTCCAAAAGGGTTAATCGCAGAAATGAAAGGTATGTCGTCTTTATTGGTAGAAACACTGGATGCTTTGCAAAACGGTTTACTCATAGCTATTGTTGTAATTCTATTGTTATTGGCGGCTAACTATCAATCGTTTAGTGTAGCATTGGTAGTACTGTCTACTGTGCCTGCTGTATTATTAGGCGCCATGCTATTTTTATTAATAACAGGGGCAACGCTAAATCTCCAATCATACATGGGTATAATTATGAGTACTGGGGTCTCGGTTGCAAATGCTATTCTGATTGTTACAAATGCTGAATCGCTAAGGCTAACCTATCAAAATTCATTCAAAGCAGCAATTATGGCAACGAGTATACGACTTCGGCCAATCTTAATGACAAGTTTCGCAATGATCGCAGGTATGATACCTATGGCGAGCGGTCTTGGGGAAGCAGGAGACCAGTCGGCTCCTTTGGGAAGGGCTGTTATTGGTGGACTAATAGCATCAACCATTGCAGCCCTATTAATTGTACCATTAGTGTATGGATGGGTTAGAGAAAAGTCTTCTTTCAAACCCGTATCTCTAATGCCAGAAAATTAATTTAAATAAATCAAAAAGTAAAAAACAATGAAACGTAATATAATCTACTGTGTATTAATGATTCTATTTGGTGCATGCACCTCGAAAATGGAACAGCGAGAAAAACAAAAACCTCAACCTATAAGATATGCTCTTGCCACCGTAGAAATGGGGGGGCTGTCAGGTATTATAAAATTACCGGCACAATTGAATGCTTATCAGGAGGTAAGTATTTTCCCAAAAGTAAATGGATATGTAAAAGCTGTTTTTGTAGATATTGGAACGAAAGTTAAAGAAGGAGCTAGTTTGATGACATTAGAAGCCCCAGAGCTGGAGTTAGCAGTATCGCAGGCTAGAGAAAGATATGTACGTACAAGGTCCGATTTGTTATTTGATAAGGAAAAGTACAATAGACTTATTGAGGCCTCCGCAACAGAAGGGGCTATTTCACCCATAGACATATCTACCCTTAAAGCAAAAATTGAAGCAGATAGTGCCCTTTGCAACGCCGAAAAAGCAAACTGGCAAATTCAACAAACCATGCTTAGCTACTTGCATGTGAAAGCGCCATTTGAAGGCATTATTACAGAACGTAATGTTCATCCGGGAGCATTGGTTAGCGCCTCCACAAAAGATAAGCCTATGTTAGAATTAAAGCAAATAGTAAGGTTAAGGTTGCAAGTAGACGTTCCGGAAGATATTGCAGTAAGCATAAAAAATAAAGACACCGTGTCTTTTTTTGTAAGTGCCTTACAGGGTAAGAAAATTATTGGAACGGTAAATCGGAAATCAATGAATGTAAATACGCAGTTTAGAAGCGAACGCATTGAAGTAGATGTAAAAAATCAAGATGGTTTATTATCATCAGGTATGTATGCCGATGTAATAATTTATTATAAAGGAGGAGTTCGCACACTTTATGTACCCAAAACAGCTGTTATAATTTCTACCGAAAAGAAATATGTTTTATGTGTGCGCAATGGAAAAGTTGTTAAAGTAGATGTTTCCACTGGCAATGCTACCGTTGATAAAGTTGAAGTGTATGGTCTATTACAAAAGGGTGATATAGTGATAACAAATGCTAATGACGAAATTCCCGATGGCCTCGAAATAGGATTAATTAAATAAAAAACTATTATAATTATCTGCGGCCGCGTACTTGACAATAGGGATAGATTTTAGCGCATACTATGATTTTAAAAGAGGTTTAAGAGTTCGATTTGGCGGGTAATAAACGCTACTTTTTTTCGTTTTTATACCTACATGAACGAAAAAATCACCATAGTGGTTGCCAGCGATAACCACTACGCCATACTTATAGCTGCTTTACTTAAGTCGATAGAAATAAATCATAAAACCCCCGAGCATATAGATTTCTATATTATAAATGATGGTATTGCGCCTGCCAGTATTCGAAAAATATCTTCCATACCCGACCCCTCAAAAATTACAATTAAGTGGCGCAAAAGAAGTGATATTGTTCCCAAAGAAATGGTGATTCCTGCAGATACCTCAGCTTTTCCGTTCACAGCTTATATGCGGCTCTTTGCTCCTTATATAGTTGATGAAAACCTTGATAAATACCTTTATCTCGACGTAGATACCCTCGTACAAGCCGATATATCTCAACTTTGGTATACCGATTTAGGAGATTATACAATAGCAGCTGCGCAGGATGTTGGCAAAACATTTGACTGTGCCTGGGGTGGCGTTCCTAACTATGCCGAGCTTGGCTATACAGCCGACACCAAATATTTTAATTCAGGGGTACAGGTAGTAAACCCGAAAAAATGGCGGGAACAAAACATTACCAACCAAGCTATTGATGTGTTGTTAAAATACCGGCAGCACGTAAAATTGGCCGATCAATATGCATTCAATGTGGTATTTGCCAATAAATGGTTACAGCTCGATCCTTTATGGAATTGGTTTGCTTTTCAAGAAGATCAACAGCCTTATCTTATCCACTTCCTTGATATCAAACCCATTTTTAAATCGTATCACTCGCAACCTATCTACAAAGATATTTTTTATGAATACCTGAATATGACGCCTTGGCGTGGATATAAGCCTAAAGGCAACTACAGGAGATTGATACAAAAAGTAATCAATAAAGTGAAAAAGAAAATGGCAAGGGTTACTCAACAAGCCGCCTAGTACTTTGCAGGCTGTCCCTTGGTCATCGTTGTTTTACAAAAATTATTATCTTTAAATATATAAGAAATAATTGCTACTCCGGAACGG
>JAIEQT010000120.1 GCA_019747455.1 Chitinophagaceae bacterium
ATAATCACCACATTTTTATTGGTAGCTTTCGCTTCTTTGATTGCATTTTGCGCTATAGAAACAGCATCTTTATTCTCACGCTCGCTATAAATACTTACACCAATTTGATCTGCCAATACGGTCAACTGATCAATAGCTGCGGGGCGATATATATCAGCAGCAACAACTAAAGGAGATTTACCTTTTTTTGTTTTTAAGTAGTTTGCCAATTTGCCAGTAAAAGTTGTTTTACCGCTACCTTGCAAACCCGCAATCAGTATAACCGTAGGATTTCCATCTAGCTTAAAAGTAGATTCGGTGCCCCCCATAAGCTGGGTTAATTCATCCTGCACAATTTTCACCATCAACTGTGAAGGGCTAATAGCATTAATTACCTTTTCTCCAACCGCTTTTTCTTTAACCTTATCGGTAAACTCTTTTGCTATTTTGAAGTTAACATCCGCATCCAATAAAGCGCGACGAATATCTTTAACGGTATTGGCAATATTGAGCTCATTAATGCGAGCCTCGCCTTTTAAATTTTTAAACGCCGATTCAAGCCGCTCTGCTAAATTTTGAAACATAATAGATTCTTTCGGGCTGCAAATATAGTTAGCTTGGCTAATAAACAGGTTCTTTGTAATTTTCCTAAAAAACTATGAAAAAACTATTTTTTGTCACTATTATACTTGCCATCCAGTTTGACTTGTTTGCGCAAGCCCCCAAACCAAAATTAACCATCACCGAAAAAACGATCATAAAGGATAGCAGTGGAATGATCTACCCTATGGCCATCTGGAGTAAACTGATGCAATCAGGTGATTATAGTTTAAGGCCAGTGGATATCAACGACCCGAATACCGATTTTATACTTTTTAAACTCACAGAAAAAGAAAAAGAATTTAGGAATACGACTGCTCCCAAGCCGGCTGAAACGAAATTTTTCGTTACGGGCAAAGCTTTTGGAAAGTTAAAGACAACCGACATGTATGGGAAAAGCTGGAATCTAAAAGATTTGAAAGGTAAAATTGTAGTACTTAATTTCTGGTTTATTAATTGCCCACCCTGCAGAGCCGAAATTCCTCATCTTAACAAAATAGTTGAGAAATATAAGAGCGAATCAGATATTGTTTTTTTAGCAGTGGCCTTGGATGATAAATCCGAAATCGAATCGTTCTTAAAACAAATACCTTTTCAATACAACATTATTGATCGGGGGGGTTGGTTAGCACAAGGATATGGCATTAAATCTTTTCCAACCAATGTAGTGCTGGATAGAGAAGGCATTGTAAGATTCCATGCAACAGGTTACAGTACTACTTTACCTTATTGGATAGAAAAGTCGATAGAAGAAATTAAAGCAGTAAATACCCTTCAACCCAAATAAAACCGAAGCTGTTTACAACGACTGGTACTTCTAAGTTTTGTGATGGCTTTATCTTTTATTTGACGTACCCTTTCTCGGGTAAGATTGAATCGCAGACCAATATCTTCTAAACTTAGGGCATGATCTACCCCTATTCCAAAGAAATAGCAAAGGATATCTTTCTGCCTTTCTGTTAAGGTTTGTAAACTTCTTTCAATTTCAAGATGAAGAGATTCATGATGTTCCAACTTTTCATCTGTTTTGGCGGCATTCGGATTTTCAAGCACTTCCAGTAAGGTTCCTCCCTCCTCTCCTTCAGTTAGCGGAGTATCCATACTGATATGCCTGAACTCTGCACTCATGGTAGCACTTATTTCTTCCACAGGTATATCCAGCAAATCGGCCAATTCTTGGGCGGTAGGCTCTCGTTCAAACTCCTGTTCCAGATGTTGATATGCTTTGCTTATCCTATTTGTTAAACCAACTTTATTTAATGGTAAGCGTACTATTCTGCTTTGTTCTGCCAATGATTGAAGTATGCTTTGCCGTATCCACCATACAGCGTAGGAAATAAATTTGAACCCCCTTGTTTCGTCGAAACGCAGTGCCGCCTTAATAAGTCCAACATTCCCTTCATTAATTAAATCTGATAAAGTAAGTCCTTGATTCTGATATTGTTTGGCAACAGAAACAACGAAACGAAGATTCGCTTTTACAAGCCTATCCAGTGCTTTTTGATCACCGGCCTTTATTCGGGCAGAGAGGATCACCTCTTCTTCCGCATTAATTAACTCTACCTTGCCAATTTCTTGTAAATATTTCTCTAAGCTTTGTGATTCCCGATTGGTGATCGACTTAGTAATTTTAAGTTGACGCATACTCATGGGCAACGGTTTAAATGGTGTTTTGGTTGATCCACGCCTGCAGCACTTACCTAACAAGCAATTTACAACATTTTATATGTTACTCAAAAAATGCTTTAGGGATAAGGAAAATACCATTCAACCTTGTATAAAAAGGGCTTTTAAAAAAAAAATTGGTTGATATATATAATTTAATATTATTGCACGCCCTCTGATGGGCAAAAAGAAGCGTTAATGAGTAAAAAGCAGTTATTTACACTTGAGTTCCCGGTAAGATGTTCTCCAGCGATTTTATACGAATTTCTAGCCACTCCGGCAGGTTTGCAAGAATGGTTTGCGGATAAAGTAGACGAATGGGAGAATACTTTTAGTTTTTCATGGAATGGCGGAACACCTGATAGAGCAGCATTGGTAGACCAAGAAGAAAACAAGTTTATTCGTTTTCATTGGCTCCACTCCGATAAAAATGAATATTTCGAGTTCCGAATCGAAAAAACGGAGATTTCAAATCAAACCATTTTAATAATCAAAGATTTTGCTGAGAAATCGGAAATAAAAGATCAAAGCCAACTCTGGGAATATCAGGTGAAAGAATTATTTCATCGTTTAGGAGCCTAGTATTCCAGCATTATGGCAAGCATTTTATTAAAATGGGTTGTTAAAAATAATTCCATGTCATCCCACTGTTCCAGTGGGATTTTTTTTGCCAGCTTCAAAAAGGGTAAGCCGGTAACCCTTTTTCCATCCCACTTATCCAACGATACATAATTATCCTCTTCAAAATAATGTTGCCATGGCTGATCTCCCACACCAATATACCATCCTTTGGTTTCAGGTGTATACTTACCCGATAAAGTCAAGAAACGATCGATCGAAGCACCGTATTTTAAAAGATATTTCCCCTTTAACAACAAATGAATACTGCAATGATTACCCCACCAGAAGAAAGTTCGGATAGCAAAGAAATCATTATCCGTAAAGTTTCGGGGAAAGTCGAGCATTACATACGGCAATTGTAAATACTGCTCCCCTTTTGAAATTTTAGGTGATAGTGCAAACAAAGTAGACCGCTCAAAATCAGGAAATTTTTTGTAGATATCTATATATTCCGCTGCTACCCTACCAAAAAGCTCATAAACCTTCTCGATAATCAGATTCTTTGTTAAAATCCAATCTGCATTATTTACCAATTCCTGTTCCTTTGGTGAAAGTGTTATTTTTGCTCCGCTCATAAGAACAATATTAAGAAGCTTACTTGATAAAAAAACTAGATATACTCATTATTCGCTCTTTTATAGGGCCCTTTATTGCCGCCTTTGCCATATCCATCTTTGTATTAACCATGCAATTTTTTTGGTTATATATAGATGATCTGGTTGGAAAGGGGTTGGATTTATTTACTGTTTTAAAGCTTGTAGGCCTGGTAACCCTTTTTTGGGTTCCAACTGCGCTGCCATTGGCATTATTATTTTCCTCTATTATGACTTTTGGAAATTTAGGGGAAACCTTTGAACTAGTAGCTATTAAGGCAGCAGGTATACCCTTGGTGCGCTTTATGCGTCCATTGCTAGTGATCACGTTTTTTATTAGCGGGCTCGCTTTTCTATTCGCCAATAATATTATCCCTGTTACTCAGTTAAAGCTGGCGGCGCTGAAATATGATATTATTGTTTCGAAACCTTCCTTGGATATTAAAGAAGGAGTATTCTTTGATAAAATGGATGGTTATGTTATCAAACTTGGTAGAAAAGAAAAAGATACTATAATTCACGATGTAGTGATCTTTGAAAGAAGCAATACATTACAAGACAATATGTTGGTTGCCAAAAGTGGTGTGATGCGCGTAACACCAGATAAAAAATTTCTTGAATTCATCCTGCAAGATGGGTGGCGATATGCTGAAAAAGGAGCCAGAAGTGATACTAATACTGAGTTTACCCGAATGGGGTTTTCAACGTATAAAAAAATATTCGACTTGAAAAGTTTTCAGTTGAACAAATCGGGTGATAGCGCCTTTTATGATCCAAAAATGTTGAGCTTGCGGCAACTTAATAAAGCTATCGATTCTCTTAGTCATCTCGACTCCTTTTATGCTGAAAAATCTGCTCGTGAGGTTCGACCTTATTTACGTTTTGCAAGATACGCAGATACAGGATGGAAAAAAGTGACCAACCCTTTACCTAAACAAAATCCGGAAAAGCTATACAAAGACACAAACGACATGAGCTTATTAGATGCTGCTGCCAATCAACTGGCAACCATCAAAAGCAATGTATATGTAATGGCAAACGATAAAAAAGAAAGATACCAATCATTGTTATTACATGAGATTGAATGGCATCGTAAGTTTACTTTATCGGTGGCATGCTTGGTATTATTTCTAATAGGTGCCCCTTTAGGTTCTATTATTCGAAAAGGTGGATTAGGAACACCCCTTGTATTTGCCATCATTTTCTTTGTACTATTTCATCTCTTCAACACATTTGGTGAAAAGTTTGTAAAATCGGAACAAGCCAGCCCAATTGGTGGTATGTGGCTTTCTACCCTTATTCTTATCCCTATTGGCGCCTTCCTCACCTATAAGGCCATGCGCGATTCACAATTATTTAATCAAGAGTTTTACTATAGAACCTTCAAACAAATTCGCGGCTTTTTTAGTAACTTTAAAAAAAATGAGCCATGAGTAAAAAAATATCCAGAAGATCTTTTATTGAGGCAACAGGAAAAACATCAATGGCCGTAGCATTTACACCCTCAATATTAAAGAGCGCTATCGATTCAAATATTGGGTTTACACAACAACCATTACCATATTCTTATAACGCGCTAGAACCATATATAGATGCGCTAACTATGGAAATCCACTATGCAAAACATGCTGCCACGTACACCAAAAATTTAAATGATGCTTGTATAGCCGAGAAATTTGATTCAACAAAAAATTCATTACCCACTTTATTATCAACCATTTCAAAATATTCTGCAAAAATGCGTAATAATGGTGGTGGACATTTTAATCATGCGTTTTTTTGGGAAAGTATGAAAGCATCAAATAATGATGTTCCGAAACAAAAAACCCTAGCTGCTATTATCCAGGATTTTGGATCCTTGGAAGCTTTCAAAAATCAATTTTCTGATGCTGCTAAAAATCGTTTTGGAAGTGGCTGGGCTTGGCTCATTAAAAATGCAAATAATAAATTAATAGTTACATCCACCCCTAACCAAGATAACCCGCTTATGGATATTGCCGAAGTAAAAGGCATACCCATATTAGCATTAGATGTTTGGGAGCATGCCTATTATTTGAAATATCAAAATAAAAGAGCCGATTATATTTCTAATTGGTGGAATGTAGTGAATTGGGATATTGTAGAAAAAAGATTATCATGAACATAGAAGTACATTGGAAAGAAGGTCACGCATTTGATGCCGTATCAAATACCGGACATGTAGTACGAATAGATTCTGTTAGTGAAAATGAAGGACAACCCACGGGCATGAATCCAAAGAAGTTATTGCTGGCTTCCTTATGCGGATGTAGTGGTATTGACGTGGTAGACATTTTGAAAAAAATGAAAGTGCCATTTACGAAGCTCAATATTTACGCGGAAACAGAACAAACAGATGAGGTTCCGAAGGTTTTCAAATACGTTAATATTGTATATGAAGCAGATGTTTCAGCAGAAGATGAAGACAAACTTAAACGTGCTGTGACTTTATCAATGGAAAAATATTGCGGTGTATCTGCTATGCTGGCCAAACATTGTCCTATAAACCATAGCACTAAAATAGTTCGCTAATTAAGATACCTTCTCTACAAATCTTCTAAAATATTTATACCCGAATATAACTTTTAATAATAGTAATATCCCCAACCTTAAGGTTAAGAAGTTAGGATACAATTTCATCGATCCAATCGCCTGCCTAACAGCTGTGAGCGTATCGTTGTATTCGTGATAAAATTTATGTGATAACCGCACATAATATTCCGCAAAATTTCTCCTGCTAATGGCGGTGATTTTATTGCGTACGTTATCAGGCAAATACAATCTGATGGTTTTGATAACGGTATCGATATCCCGGATATTTTGACCGCTGCGCATCGAGCGCCCACTAATATTCTTTTCATGCACACGATACCTAGCCAATACTTCAGGAGAATAAGCTACTTTATAATGCATAGCAATACGTACCCACATCTCCCAATCTTCTCCATAATGAACCCCGTAAAAAGAACCTAATCGCTCATAGCTACTTCGTTTCACCACTTTAGCCGGTGGCTGAATCATTTGTTTTTGCGCAATCGTAGTTAGCCAATTCTTTAGCACCCCTTTTTCGTTAGATACCTGCGGACTATCCCAAATATTTTTCCCATTTTCATTGATATACTCATAGCGTGTAAAAGCCGCACCAATATGTGGGTATTGATCAAACAAACTTTCTATCTCTTTATAAAAGCCCGGTTTTACCTGATCATCCCCATGCAGTAAATGGATATAATACCCCTTCGACAATTTAATACAGGTTTCAAAATTCCGCAAGCTACCTACATTTTGATCCTGCTTAAAATAACCAATAATACCTTTTCCAACCTGCTTCACCAATGCTTCTACATCCCCATCTGTACTTGCATCATCTACCACAACAATTTCCATAAATTCTTTGCCGGGATATTGATCCAATACAGTTTGCATAGCCGCTGCCAGGTATTGAATACAATTGTAAGCCGGTATCATTACC
>JAIEQT010000013.1 GCA_019747455.1 Chitinophagaceae bacterium
GTTTATAGCTTAATTGAGTTCCTAAATTTTTAAAAATAGAAGAAGAAATGGTATTGATATTGGTATACGAAGTTTTAGTGCCCTTAATAGTTGAATCTACAATCTGTGTTTGATCGTTATTGAACTCGCCACGAACAAAATTAGCAGCAATTGAGAATGTATTTCTATTATCAGCGAAATAATCGATACCACCTCTAAAGAAAGCAAATGAACCGGTGTTCTTACCATCTTGCGTATTATAAATATTGCTTGGTGTGCTTAATGTATTATTCCGATCGGTAAGGTTCTGAGAAATTGATTTTCTTTGGTTGTAGTTTCCGCTGGCTGTAATATTCAATTTACCCTGACGTACATTGATATCACCACCGCCATTTAGCATGGCACGTGAATCTATACCGGCACGAACACCCCCATTATAACCTGCTTTTTTGTTTTTCTTTAATACGATATTCAGAATACCGGCATTACCACCGGATGCATCATATTTTGCAGATGGATTTGTTATCAATTCAACTTTGTCTATTACATCTGCCGGAATTTGATCTAATGTAATAGTAGTTGGGCGGCCATCAATAAAAATTGTTGGAGCTGCATTTCTCAATGTTACGTTACCATCAATATCTACATTCAATGCAGGAATATTACGCATTAATTCAGTAGCAGTTTGTCCGGCACCAACTAAGTTTTTATCTACATTAAAAATTTTCCTATCTATTCCTAACTCAAACTGAGGCTTAGAAGAAGCGGTTACTGTTACATTAGCTAAGTTAGCGGCATCTTCTTCTATTTTAATATTACCTAAGTCTTTATCTGCCATCCCAAGTATTTGCTGGAAATTTCCACCGCCGTTAGCACTGGCTGCTCCCGCACCACCACCTTGTGGAAATTTAATACCGAAATTTATCGTTTGCTCTACGGGTTTGTAGTTTAGTGCGGTTAACTTAAGCTTGAAATTGCCAAATAGCGATAATCCTTCAAAACTAAAATCCCCGTTCGGTTTTGTAATTAAGGTACCTAAGGCAACTTCTTTCATTTTTTTTGTTGCTGTATCAAATTTGTTACCTCTTAGCTGTACGGTAACCCCTTCTACGCCCTTATTCGTTTTACTGTCTACAATCTTTCCATAGAAGTGACCAATATTGGTATTCTGAGATCCTCCTGCACCACCACGGGCTGCGCCGGCACCCGGAAACTGGGCTTGAAGCGATAAACTGAAGACGCTCAGTACCAAAAAAGATAGAAATTTTCCCATATTCATTTAATTATACATTGCAAAGTTGCATTCTTGCCTACATCAATGGTATTTCCATTATACAAGCGGTAATAAGACAAATTTGAGTGGGTAAAGTTTAGGAGGTATGCACTGGCTTCACCGATTTATTTCGGTGATTAAGAGATAATAGTCAATAATACCTGTAGTAAACCAATTAAAAAACCCAAAACACCGCCAATAATCTCAACAAAACGAAACTCTTTAGACATAATGGCATTCAATATGCTTTCAAGCTTATCCGATGAAAATTGAGAGACTTTGTGCGTTACTATTTTTTCTAAATCAAGATCTTGTTTCAAATTACCCATATAGTTCTGCATAATAACAGGGAACAAATGCTCCAGTTCAGTGATGAACACCGACTTTAATTGGTGAATGGTTTTATCCCCGATAAACATACTGATAACTGGCATTTGCTCAGCCAGTTTTACGCGTAAAAACTGATCGATATGGCCCTCTACATAGGGCATTAGCTTAGCAATATTCTCCGGATTGGTAATTTTTTGCTCGATATCTGAGAAAGAAAGCAATTCGTTACTAACCAGCTGACCTAGTTTTTCGGCAAATTGTTTTTGTCTTTTTGGAAAAATACCATGCACCGTTATACCCAAAATTTTTTTCGGCTCTCGTGGATGAAAAAGCATTTTAATCGCAATCCAATTTGTAAACCAGCCGATAAATGCCGATATAAAGGGTATCAGGTATAATAACTTCATGCTAAGCATTTAAAAAACCCGTAAAGCAATTTTACGGGTTTGAAGAGGGAGAACGATGGGTCTCGAACCCACGGCCTTCAGTGCCACAAACTGACGCTCTAACCAACTGAGCTACGCTCTCCGTTTTGGGGTTGCAAAAATACAAAAAAAAATAATGTTAGCAAAAACAGCTAAATGTTTTAAACAATATTGCTGTACAAACCTTTGTTAATTAGGTTTTAGGTGGAATTTTAGGCGTAATTTTAAGTTATTTTTGAAGGTATCATGAAAAAATTTGTAGTATTTATGAAGAGTAGAAATGGTTTGATTTTGGCCGTTATCCTTTTATTTGGCGGCTTGTTTTTTGCCTTTAGAACTGTATCGGCGAAAGACGATTCGAATGAATTACTAACCCAACAGCAGCGTTTACTAGGTGCCGTTGCTTCTTTATTAAAAGAACAACATTATAGCCCTAAACAAATTAATGATGATTTTTCCAGAAAAGTTTTCAAAAGTTATTTTGATCAGCTAGATAATGATAAAAGTATTTTTTTACAATCTGATATCAATGCCGTTAAAAAATTTGAAACTTCAATTGATGAAGAAATCAATGGTGCTCCGCTACAATTTCAACCGGCAGTAAGTGCCATGTATTCAAAGAGGTTGTTAGACGCTGAAAAAATGGCTAAAGAAGTTCTTTCCAAACCCTTCAATTTTACGGTGGAAGAATCCGTTCAACTAGATGGCGATAAGCTGGATTTTCCAAAGGATATCACAGAGCAAAAAGATAGATGGAGAAAAAAAATTAAATACGCCGTTTTAGAACGATATATTAGTCTTGTTGATCAGCAAGAAGCGAATAAAGACAAAAAGGATTTTGTGGCTAAACCCAAAGACAGTTTAGAATTGGAAGCCAGAAATAGTGTTCTTAAAATAATGGAACGATATTTTAATCGTACCAAAAAAGCATTTACAGAAGAACAAAGATTTAACTCTTTCATCAATGTGGTTACCAACTTGATGGATCCCCATACAGACTATTATCCGCCATTAGAAAAGCGCGCTTTTGATGAACGTATGAGTAATCAATTTTATGGTATCGGAGCACAATTACAACAAGATGATAATGGAGTAAAAATTGCCAGTATCGTATCAGGCTATCCTGCCTGGAAATCCGGGGAGATTGTAGTAGGAGATTTGATAACCAAAGTAGCACAAGGCAGCGCTGAAGCGGTAGATATTGCCGGTTATGATGTAGAAGATGCTGTAAAGCTTATTCGTGGGAATAAAGGTACCGAAGTTCGTTTAACACTTCGTAAGCAAGATGGCTCTTCCAAAACGGTTAGCCTGATTCGGGAGAAGATTGAACAAGATGAGGGCAGGGTGAGAAGTGCAGTGATTGGAGAAGGTGATCATAAAACCGGATATATATTCTTGCCCGATTTTTATGCCAACTTTGATGAACAGAGAGGGGCCAGATGTTCAGAAGATGTAGCCCTTGAGGTAGAAAAATTGAAAGCGAAAAAAGTAAAAGGCATTGTTATTGATCTTAGAAATAATGGTGGGGGCTCTTTGGTTGAAGTGGTACGAATGGTAGGGTTATTTATTAAAAGTGGCCCCATTGTGCAAGTAAAAGAAAGAGATGGCAGGGTAGATGAACGTACCTGGCGCGATAATGATGAATCTGTTTTATATGATGGTCCACTTACGGTAATGGTGAATGAGTTAAGTGCTTCTGCCAGTGAAATTTTTGCAGCAGCTATTCAAGATTACAAGCGCGGAATTATTATTGGCAGTACTTCTACATACGGTAAAGGAACCGTTCAACGTCCTGTTCCATTCGGAAAGCCAATCGATTTTTATAGTAGTAGAACGGAATACGGAGCAGTGAATTTAACTTTTCAAAAATTCTATAGAGTGAATGGTGGTGCTACCCAATTGAAAGGAGTAACACCAGATATCATAATGCCTGATCGATATGAGTTTTTAAAGATTCGGGAAAAAGACAACGAAAGCGCTTTGCCTTGGGATGCTATACCAGCAACTGGTTACCAGCCATGGCAGAATGGAGTAGAAGCGCCTGTTTTAGCAACCATAAGTAAAAAAGAGCAAGCAAAAATTGCTGCTGATCCATCATTAAACCTACTACAAGAGAATTTAAAATGGTTAGCTAAAAATGCAGAAGCTCCCATACCCTTACAAATAGATCAATTCAAAGCCATACAAAAACAAATTACAACTACCGTAAATCAAAATAATAGTTTATTAAAATTGAAAAACGATTTAATCGTAAATCCGATACAAGTAGATAAAGATAAATACTACAATAATCCAGATCCCAGTAAAGGTATTCGCTATCAAGAATGGCTGAAATCGCTTAAAACGGATCTGCAAATCGGTGCTAGTGTTCAATTAGTAGAAGAACTCGCAAAAAAACAAATGCAAACGGTGAAAAATTAACACGCTACCTTTGTAATATGAGTAAGGCAGAGAAAACTACAGAGAAGCAGTGGTATGCATTGTATACCAAGCCTCGCTGGGAGAAAAAGATTGATACGGTTTTATTACGAAAGGGAATAGAAAGCTGGTGCCCCTTGCAAAAAGTAGAGCGTCAATGGAGCGATAGGAAAAAAATTATTGAAGACCCGCTCTTTAAATCCTATGTTTTTGTAAGAATTGATGATACAGAACGTGTTAAAGTATTAATGACAGACGGTGTATTGAACTTTGTTCATTATTTAGGTAAACCCGCCATCATTAAAGATGAAGAGGTGAATACAATTAAAATGTACCTGGCAGAAAAAGATGCCCGGATCTCCATTATTACCGAAGAAGGATTTAGGGATGGCGATAAAATACGGGTGAACTACGGAGTATTTATGGATAAGCAAGGAACTATTTTACGGGGTGGTAGGAAAAAAGTATATGTGCAGTTGCAAAGCCTCGGACAAGTTATGGTAGTAGAATTCCCGGCAGAATATCTTTCCCCGCTATAAACTTATTTATGCTACAATCAATTTTTGGGAGATCAAGCATTGAAAGAGATCTTTCATTTATTGGGGTAGATATGCACTCGCATATGTTACCGGGCTTAGATGATGGCGCGGCTACCATAGAAGAATCTTTAGGATATTTTCGAAACATGAAAGATTGGGGCTATCATAAATGTATTCTAACACCCCATATCTTACCGGGGGTTCATAATAATTCTCCCGAAACTATTTTGCCTGTTTTTGAAAGAGTAAAACAAGAGTTGATATGGGCTAATATTGATATGGAGATTGCCGTTGCAGCAGAATATATGGTTGATGAAAAATTTATCGATATACTCATGAAGGAAGAACCATTGCTATGCATGGGTAATAAACAAGTACTCATTGAAATGAGTTATGTAGCACCTTCTCCATTTATTGAAACGGCACTTTTTAGATTGAACATACAAGGCTATAAGCCCATACTGGCACACCCTGAACGATATGGCTATTATAGCGGAAATCTTAATCACTATTATCGATTGAAAGAAATGGGTTGTTCTTTTCAACTTAACTTATTATCGCTGAGTGGTTATTACGGAGCCCCTGTTAAAAAATTGGCGTTACACATGATCAAAGAAAATTTAATTAGCTATATCGGTACCGATTTACACCACCATAATCATGTGGATGCCATTAAAGCTTTCACTATTACCAAAGAATTTTATGAGATCACAAAAAGGGTGGACTGGCTGAATAAAGAATTGTAGACAGTAGACTGTGGCTCGTAGACAATAATCCGGAACTCGTAACCCGAAACTCGTAACTAAATCCTATAACTTACAACTTCATTCGCCCAGTCTTCTCTGTATGCGGTACTCACGCGAATATAATTATCGGTGTAGCCTTCCATCACTCCATTTTTATTAAATGATTCAAAAAGTACTTTACGCTGTTCACCCTCATGCTGTTTTGTAAAATATTGCATCTTCATATAAGAAAGGTTACGTAAAGTTTTATTTCTCTCATTTCGTACAGATATAGGTACGATGGGTTTAATGTCTAATGCTTTGGTGTGATCCCTTTCAGAATAAGTGAACACATGTAAGTAGCTCACATCTAAACTGTGTAAAAAATCAAATGTTTCCTGAAAATGAGCATCTGTTTCTCCCGGGAATCCAACAATTACATCCACACCAATAGCGGCATGTGGCATTAATTTTTTTATCAATGCTACTCGTTCCGCGTATAACTCGCGTTTATATCTTCTTCTCATCAAAGCCAAAATTTCATTCGATCCGCTCTGTAAAGGAATATGAAAATGAGGCATGAACTGATCGCTATTGGCTACCCAATCAATTAATTCGTTGGTAAGTAAGTTAGGTTCAATAGAAGAGATCCGGTAACGAGCAATACCTTCAACAGTATCCAAAGCTTTCACTAAGTCGGTAAAATTTTCCTCGTGCTTTTTATTGCCGTCCGGTCCTTTCCCAAAATCACCCAAATTTACACCCGTAAGTACAATTTCTTTAACACCATCCGCAGCCAGTTTACGGGCATGTGTAAGCACATTTTCAATACTATCACTTCTGCTTTTACCACGGGCCATCGGGATCGTACAAAAAGAACAGTTATAATCACAACCATCCTGCACTTTCAGAAAGGTTCGCGTACGATCATTCTGTGAGAATGAAGCATTGAATCCTGTTACTTCTTCTATATCGCAACTACAAATTTTGGCAGCATCATTCGTTTTGGCAAGATTGCCGATATGTTTTGCAATATTAAACTTTTCAGCAGCACCCAATACGAGGTCTACGCCGGGAATAGTGGCTATTTCTGTTGGTTTCAATTGTGCATAACAACCTGTGATCACCACAAAGCTATCCGGTGCTTTACGTTGAATTCTACGCACCAGTTGTCGGCATTCCTTATCTGCATTATCGGTAACCGAGCAGGTATTGATAACATATACATCCGCGATATCTGTAAACTCTTTCTTTTCAAAACCTTCATCTGCCATAATCCTAGACAGG
>JAIEQT010000184.1 GCA_019747455.1 Chitinophagaceae bacterium
GAAATGAGTTTAGAGAACATTCCTTTTGGGCGATATTTTACAGACCATATGTTGGAGGCAGATTACGAAAATGGCGAGTGGAAAAATATTGAAATAAAACCCTACCAGCCATTATTAATGGAACCTTCACTAGCGGCATTACATTATGGCCAAGCTATTTTTGAGGGTATCAAAGCGTATAAAGATCCGGAAGGGAACGCCTTTATTTTCCGCCCACAGGATAATTTCAGGCGGTTTAATATTTCTGCTGCCAGAATGCAGATGCCCGAAGTGCCCGAAGAAATTTTTATGGAAGGCATGCGTTTGTTGATAGATATGGATAAGAATTGGATTCCTAATATTGCTGATCACTCTTTGTACATACGTCCATTCATGTTTTCATCCGATCCTATTATTGGTGTTAAGCCTTCCGAGACGTATAAATTTATGATCATATTAAGTCCAACCGGACCATACTATGCTACCCCAATGCGTATTTATGTAGAAGAGAAATATACACGTGCGGCCCCCGGCGGTGTTGGGTTTTCAAAGAATGCCGGTAATTATGGTGCCAGTATGCATGCTACGGCATTGGCTCGTGAGCAAGGATATGATCAAGTATTATGGACAGATGCGTTTGAGCATAAATATTTGCAGGAAGTAGGTACGATGAATGTATTTTTTATCATTGGTAATAAGGCCATTACCCCATCTTTAGAAGAAGGTACTATTTTAGAAGGTGTAACCAGAGATAGTGCCATGACTGTTTTAAGAGAAATGGGTTTTGAAGTGGTAGAAACCAAAATAAGTATCGATGATTTATTAGATGCACAGCGTGCCGGACTTCTACACGAAGTATTTGGTACCGGAACAGCGGCAACTATTTCTATGATCAAAGAATTAAAGTATAAAGATCATATCATTCATTTTGATACCGATAAGTGGACTACCGCGCCCGAACTCAAAAAGCGATTGAATGATATCAGATATGGTTTGGTGCCGGATACACATGGATGGATGTTTAAGATTTAATTTATTGTTTGAAGAATTGGAGAGATTGATTTGTATCACCACTACTGATTTGTAAAATATATACCCCATTGGGTACATCACTCACCGGTATTTTTATTAGCGCTTTTCTTTCTAAGAAAGGCGCTATTGTTTTTATGACAACTCCGTTTGTGTTGATTATTCTTATTTGAGTGGGCTCATTTGTATTTGTTGATACATGCACCGTTAATTCTTGTTGCACAGGATTTGGATATAGTTTTACAACTAGCGTATGCGTTAACTGTTCGGGTGTTGCCAAAGGAATATTGGCGGCTATTTCAAATCTTCCCTCTTTTCTGCTCATACTATCTGTGCTTACATAAAAGGTATAGCTACTGTCTTTTTGTAACACCAAAAACTTGTTCAGATATCTGTCGTGTATCACTAGTTTATTATCTACTGGAAGGGCTACATTACCAATTCTCAATTGATAGCTACCTATTCCCAGATTGCTCATATTAATAGGTATAATGGTATTATTATCTATTTTCCGAGTGTCTACCGCTAAGCTTTTACCATCCGAACTTTTACTGAATACATTATATCCTGATTGGAAAAGTTTTGGCGCATCCGAAGAATCAAAATTACTTCTGCCATTATCTGCATGAATAAAAGTAAGTCGGTCCTGAAAGCTATTATCCTGCCACAAATCAATACTAAACATATATGTATTGTTTTTTTCAATGGTAGCGTTATTACTTGTACGCCAGGTGTTAGTTTTAGCTTCTTCGGTAACCATAAGTGTACTGCTAGTTGGTACAAAAGAGTATATAACCAGTGCCTCACCTGTGTTTAAAATATAGGATTGGTCGGATGCGATGCATGTAAAGCCGCCTTGTTTACCCTGCTTGGGATTCCATATCCAGTAATATTTTGCTAACCCGTTACCCGGCTGAATATATTGAATATTAATAGGAGAGAGATAAGGGTTACTTGCAACAGCAAACCCACTACTATCTATTTGAAAAATAGGTATTTGTTGTGTTCCTAAATTCGGATATCCGCTAATGGTATCTTTTTGATACTGATTGGAGGGAGATAGGATACTCCATCCGGCATTAAATTTTGCTAATTCTTCGAAAGCAGCTGTATCAACTTTGCTTTCGCTGAGTTTAATTTTTTGTAATAAAAACGAACTAGCGAAATCAGATCTTTTCAATACATTTTCAAAAGGATTACCTACGAGATATCGTCCAGTATCTTTACCTAACCAACCCGTCTCTAGCATTATTTTACCTTGCATACCTACATTATTGCTGATAGGAGAAAGTATGGTTTGATTAGTAAAAATCAGTTTATTATTTGTGTTAAATAAGCCTTTCTCTAGTGTAAGTGAGTGTGTTATTTTGACGAGGCCATTTATACTGGCACCATTATTATTGGCAATTACTAATTTCTGAATAACAGATTCTTTTAAATAACGACCATCGATAGTTTGCATTAAATCTCCCTGCATTACCAAACTGCCATTACGTAAATCAAGTGAAGTATCTGCAGCTGTGATATTGTTTCTAAGTTTTAATATACCGGTTACATTTAAGGAAGCTTTTTCTGAAATAGTAATTTGATTTACAGAAACTGTGGTATTAATTAAAGGCATATTAACAGCAGTAGCGGGGATTAAAATATTAGCCGAATCTGGAGGTAGCGCATTGTTACACCAGTTGGCAGGGTTGGTCCATAGGCTGTTCACGGTACCCGTCCAGGTGTAACTATTCGATAAGCTGAAAATAATTTTTTTATAGGCCGTATTTATACCATCGGAGATACTAAAAAGGCAGGTATCTGTAAGATTGCTTTGAGAAGGATTATTAATTATAAATCCATTCGGTAATAGGGTAGTAGTGCTTGCACTGGAATCAAATATGAGTTTATTAATGGTGTAGTAAACAGGTGCTTTTACAAGTTTCCATTGTAATGGCTCGTTCATCTCTTTATTATTAATTTTTAAAAATGGATCCAGGTTTATGGAACCGCTGTTATTACAGAAATGAATGATCGTATCAGCGGGCTGTGTGAACTCAGGACTAATGGCATCTATTCTAATTTTTTGAATAGCTGCAGAGCTGATTGTGAGGGAGGCCAGATTGCCCGATTCATCTTTTATAGATAAGTTTTTTGCATTAAATGCAGAGGCAATTCTAATACCGTCTTTATCTGTTTCTCCAGGCTGTACAAGATAATGGAATGCGAGGGTGGTTGTTCCATTCCCGCTTACGAAAGAGATATTTTTTACCTTACTGCCAATGGTAACAGGTATATAAGAAAAGCCGTTTACTGTATCTAAGAACACGGGTTCATTGAATTGCAATAAAAGTTGTAGTGTATCATTCAGTTGCAGTAAGGTATCCGGGCCATGCGTAAAACTTTGTTGGATTGGTTTTACTTTATCTATCCATTGCGTATCGATGCTATAAAAGGGAATATTTGATAAGCCAGGAATAAGATTGGTACTATTAGCGATGCCCAAACTAATATAACCGGTTCCGGTTCCGGTATATACAGAAGCTGTATAATATTTTCCTGAGCCTTCAATTTTTGTGATAGAGGCATTGGTGATACCGTTTGTTATTAAACTAAAATTATTTTTTGTAAGTCCAGTTGTATTGCCACTTAAGCTAACTTGATATTGAATAGTATCTGCATTGGTTGGATTAGTAGCTATAGGTATGATTTGTTGTACCGTGTTATTATTCGTTTGTATAAAGCTTCCTTTCAAACTGAAATCATCAATAGCTACGATATCATCGCTACCTGTTTCATCTGCATCTTCCCACATGAGTAAAATTTGTTCTCCCGGCTTCCAGTCTATACCAGTGATAGTGCCATTTATGAATTGTTTATTTTCAGCAAGATTTCCATTGAGTGTTGCCGAGCCACTTGTGTTTTGGATGGAGGAAAAACCCAAGGTGCTGGCTTCCATTTTATTAGTTTGATCGATACTGCTGATAGCGCCTGTTTTGTAATAGCATTTCCAAAAATTTTTGTTTGTTGAACCACCTTTGCGCCATTGTTCAGCTGTAAAAGCGATGGCTACCGAATTGATATTACCTCCGGTATTATTGGTTAGAAGGATGCCAAAGCCATATATACCGGTGCTTGAAGCCAAGCTACCCAGGGCTCTATCGGTACTACTGCTGGTACCTAAACTATAAACACCATGGCCTGTAGCAGAGCCTGTTGATGGTCCAAAAAAAGCATTGGTGGTGCTTCCTGCATATGCTAAAAACTGCCAGCCGATGATATTGGTGCCATTGATAGGGATACCGGATAAGTTATGAGGTCCTTTTCCAGACAGAGAAAAGCTACCCGATAGCGGAAGACCGTCAAAATTTTGGGTGTATAAACTGTCTCTAACGCTGTATGAAACTGCTGTTACAGATTGGGCGTTCGTGCTAGCGATCGCAAGCAAAATAAAAAAACAAAGCAAATAGGGTACCCGCATGGCTCATTTGGCTATGTGGGGTTACAGCAAACGAAGTAAGTGAATACCTATTCGGAAAATGGAATTTCACCAAAAAAACCGTTATTAAACGGGGTATTTAGCGGAATTAATACTTTTTTTTGCAAAACATTTTGGATTGTGCCCCCAAGCTATTACCTTTGCCGTCCGAAATTTTAAATGGTTTAGAATGCCAACAATACAGCAATTAGTAAGAAAAGGTCGCGAAATAATCAGAGCGAAAAGTAAATCAAGAGCTTTGGATGCCTGTCCACAGCGCCGTGGGGTATGTACGCGTGTATATACTACTACGCCTAAAAAACCAAACTCTGCTTTGCGTAAAGTAGCAAAAGTGCGGTTGACTAACAAAGTGGAAGTAATTGCTTATATCCCCGGAGAAGGCCATAACCTGCAAGAGCACTCGATTGTATTAATCCGTGGCGGTCGTGTAAAGGACTTACCGGGTGTACGTTATCATATTGTTCGTGGTAGCTTGGATACGGCAGGTGTTAAGGATCGTAAGAAGAGCCGTTCTAAGTACGGTACGAAGAAAGAGAAAGCAAAAAAATAATTCATAACCCGGCTGAGTAAAGTTTTAATACTTGAAGAAGTTCAGCCAACTATAAAAATTAAGCAATGCGGAAAGCACAAGCGAAAAAATTACCCTTAGCCCCAGATGGTCGTTTTAACGACAAGTTAGTAACTCGTTTTATTAATAACTTGATGTGGGATGGTAAAAAAAGTACAGCCATCAATATTTTCTACGATGCAGTGGATAAAGTGAGCAAATCAACAGGAGAAGACGGATATGAAGTTTGGAAGAAAGCTATTGCGAATGTAACGCCTGCCGTTGAGGTAAGAAGTCGCAGAATTGGTGGTGCTACTTTCCAGATTCCTTCAGAAGTTCGTCCAGATCGTAAGATCTCTTTAAGCATGAAATGGTTGATCCGTTATAGCCGCGAGCGTAATGGAAGAACTATGGCAGATAAATTAGCTAATGAAATTATGGCGGCTGCAAAAGGTGAAGGTGCTGCTTTCAAAAAGAAAGAAGATACACACCGTATGGCTGAAGCTAATAAAGCCTTCTCACACTTTAAGGTATAAGGTAACAATACTATTTGAAAGCCACATCTGTACAGATGTGGCTTTTATGTTTTAAATAACCCTATATTCGGAAAAATTAGGAAAAAATATTTTTTACTTATTAGTAAGTAAGTATTATATTTATGTCTGCAAAAACTACAGATACGAAACAGGAAATACTTTCCATTGCGCGTAACCTGATGAAGAAGGTGGGTTATAATGCTTTTAGCTACAGCGATATCTCGAAGCAGCTAAACATTAAGAATGCGGCCGTGCATTATCATTATCCCACCAAGGAAGATCTGTTAGCAGATATTGTGAACACGTATATTGAGGATTATAAAAAGTTGGAATCCGGCTTATCGAGTTCAGCGATGAAAGCCATTGATAAGATCAGTGTTTTTGCGGATCGGTATGCACATTTGATAGAAATTCAAAGTATATGTATCATTGGTTCTGTTGCTTCCGATTTCTATACCCTGCCCGAAGCTGTTAAAGCTAAAGTAGTACTGCTTACCAATTTGGTATTAGGAATGGTTGCCAATGTGTTGGAAAAGGGAAGAGCCAATGGTGAACTTTTCTTTGAAGAAGATGCCCGTACGAAAGCCCTATTAATCATGACTAATCTGGCTGCGGGGGTACAATTAGCCAGAATTACTGGTAAAAAAGATTTTGAGCGTATTAGAACGGCTTTATTGAAACAACTTAAACAGTAAATTTTTTTTAATCATAAAACTTACTTATTAGTAAGTAAAAAAACAATCATCATGAAACAGTTAAAACTACAAATGCTTTTGGTAGGCCTTTTAATTGGCTTTTTTGCACAAGCACAAAACAGTGATTTTCAACAAGGAACAGTAACCAGTTATGGTAATGAAACAACCAGTGGCGCTATTAAACTCATGTTTAAACAGCGAGGGGTGATCATTTTTCAGAACAGCGGTTCACAGAAAAAACAATTGTCTCCCAATGAAATAGCCGGTTTTACTGTAGGAGCCGAGCAATTTAGTGCCTATACGAATGATTTTTATAAAATTGTTAGCAAGGGCGAAAAAGCAATACTATTAGAAAGGGTAACCGATAATGGGGGGAAAATCTATTATAATGGTACGATACCGGTTAACACGCCCTCAGTAGCAGGTAAAATTGGCGATTTTTACGTATTAAAAAATGGCACTACCGAGCCTGTATTGGTTTCTGGTACTGCTTTTCAGAAAAATGCAGCTAGCCTATTTGGAGATTGTTCGGTTTTGGGGTCGGCACTTACCGTTAAAACAGTGGATGAAGCATCTTTAAAAAATCTCTTTCCCATAACGGCGAGTACCGAGTGCCCGAACTTGATTGCGCCAAATCCATCGCCACACGAAGAGAAGTTATTTCAATTTCAGGAAAGGCCTTTTTAGCTGAATCATTAGTAAGGACTG
>JAIEQT010000188.1 GCA_019747455.1 Chitinophagaceae bacterium
TGATCATAGTAATGTTTGGTATATGGTTATCTATTCTGTTATGGTAATTGGTTTTACCTTCTTGTACACGGCATTAATTTTCAATCCTAAACAAATAGCTGAAGATTTAAAACGTAATAATGGATTTATACCGGGTGTAAAACCTGGTCAGCCAACTGCCGATTATATTGGAGCCATTATGGATAGAATTACTTTACCCGGTGCTATATTCTTAGCATTGGTGGGTATTTTACCAGGCTTTGCACAACGATTAAATGTAACACAAGGCTTTAGTACATTCTTTGGTGGTACATCATTGCTAATTATGGTAGGTGTTATCTTAGATACCTTACAACAAATTGAAACCTATTTGTTAATGCGCCAATATGATGGTTTAATGAAGAGTGGAAGAGTACAAGGCCGACAAACAGTTTCGAGCTCTACCATTTAATCAAAAAATATTTACGAACTTGCAAACCTGCTCCAATGGGCAGGTTTGTTTTTTATAATGAGTTATCCGCGAAATATGATTATTTATAAAACAGATGCAGAGATAGCATTGATGAAAGAATCGGCTACTTTGGTAAGCAAAACGCTAACTGAGGTTGCTAAAATAATAAAGCCGGGTGTTACTACTTTGCAAATTGATGCGCTGTGTGCCAATTTTATTAAAGATCATAAAGCCATTCCTTCTTTCCTCAATTATCGTGGGTATCCATTTACCATTTGTGCTTCTGTTAATGATGTGGTAGTACATGGCTTTCCTGATAATACCCCACTGAAAGATGGAGATATTGTTTCTATTGATATGGGATTGATATTGAACGGTTGGCATGGAGATCATGCATATACCTTTATAATTGGTGAAGTGCCACAGGCAATACTCGATTTAGTAAGGGTTACCAAAGAGTCGTTGTATAAGGGTATTGAAAAAGCAATTGTAAATAATAGGATAGGAGATATTGCTTACGCTATTCAAGAGCATACAGAAATAAAACATGGATATGGTGTGGTAAGAGAATTGGTGGGTCATGGTATTGGAAAAAGTTTACACGAAGACCCGCAAATGCCGAATTATGGTAAACGCGGAACAGGACCTAAGATGAAAGAGAATATGGTGCTTGCCATAGAACCCATGATTAATATGGGTAGTAAAGAAGTATATACAGAAGAAGATGGGTGGACGGTAAGAACACGCGATGGTAAACCCGCAGTTCATTTTGAACATGATGTATGTGTTAAGCGAAATAAAGCTTTGATACTTTCCGATTATAGTATTATTGAAGCAGCCGAAAAAACAAATACCAACTTAAATACAAGCTACTATTCCTAACTTTAAGGAATGAAAAAGTTTGCACTGCTTCTGTTGCTGCCAATAATTGGCAAAGCACAGATACCCTCCTATAAACCTGCGGTAAATTTTATTCAACAACATAAGGTATCTATGTTGGAAGAATTCATGCATTTTTTAGCGATACCCAATATTGCTTCCGATAAAGAAAACATTTTGCGAAATGCCAATTGGATAATGGCTGCCATGAAACAAAGAGGGATTAATGATGTTTCATTGCTGTACCCAAAAACCAAAAATGCACCCCCCGCTGTGTATGGTGAAGTAATAACACCCGGTGCAACAGAAACCATTATTTTTTACGCGCATTATGATGGCCAGCCTGTTGATACAACCAAATGGGCAACGGGATTGCATCCTTTTAAACCGGTACTTCTGCCCGGTATTTATGACGACAACGCAAAAACGATTTCTATTCAAGAAGCTATTGAGCATGAAAATGCAAGAATATATGCACGTGGAGCATCTGATGATAAAGCAGGCGTAATGGCCATTATCAATGCATATGGTGCTTTGAAAGCTTCGGGTATTAACCCCACAGTAAATATCAAATTTTTCTTTGAAGGTGAAGAAGAAGCGGGCTCACCACATTTACATGAGATCATGGAATTGTATGCGAATAAATTGCAATCGAATATGTGGGTGATATGTGATGGACCATTACATCAATCGGGACGCAAGCAAGTGGTTTTTGGTGTAAGAGGAGATACGCATGTGGAGGTAACGGTATTTGCTTCTAAACGCCCCCTGCATAGTGGGCATTATGGTAATTGGGCGCCAAACCCGGCCATGCAGTTATCAAAATTATTAAGTAGCATGAAAGATGATAATGGTAAAGTATTGATTAAAGATTTTTATTCTGATATAACCCCATTATTGGCATCTGAAAAAGAGGCTTTAAGGAAAATACCGAATGTAGACCAACAAGTGATGGATGAACTTGGCTTTATTAAGCCGGAAAACAGCAGCTGGTCACTGGCTGATGCTGTTAATATGCCTTCATTAAATATCAATGGTATACAAAGTGCTAATGTTGGAAAATTAGCTGCCAATGTTATTCCTACTAAAGCTATAGCCTCAATCGATTTACGATTGGTAGTTGGTAATGATTGGCAAAAGCAACAACAAAAAGTAGTAAACCATATTAAAGCACAGGGCTTTTTTGTAACCGATAGAGAACCTACTGATGAGCAGCGAAAAAAATATTCAAAAATTGCTATGGTAGCATTATCGAGTGGATACAATGCACAAAAAACATCTATGGATAACCCTTTTGCAAAACGAATTGTTAAGGCCGTTGCTACTACTAGTGTTGATCCCATTATTACCACACCAACATTAGGCGGCAGCTTGCCCTTATTTATATTTGAAAAATATTTGAATACAAAACCTATTAGTGTGCCGATAGCTAACCACGATAATAATCAACATGCCGAAAATGAAAATCTAAAGCTTAGCAATTTTTGGAAAGGGATTGAAACATTTATGTCTATCATGACATTACAAAAATGAAAGAGAGAAGATTAGTAGTGATAGGAGGGGGCGCTGCCGGTTTTTTTTGTGCGGTAAATGCAGCGCGCTTGAATCCGCAATTACAGGTAACCATACTGGAGAAAACAGATAAATTGTTATCTAAAGTTAAAGTGAGTGGTGGCGGGCGTTGTAATACTACGCATGATTGTAGAGAAGTGCCCGCACTTATCAAAAAATATCCGCGAGGTAATCATTTTCTAAAGAAAACATTTTATCAGTTTGCTGTTACACAAACTATTGAATGGTTTAAAGCCCGAGGTGTTCTGTTGCATACAGAAGCCGATGGAAGAATGTTTCCTACCACTAATTCTTCGCAAACTATCATCCATTGTTTATTGAAAGAAGCAGATACGTATCAGGTAGTTATTCAAACAAAAACCGCTGTAACAGGTATAGAAAAAAGAAATACAGAGTTTTTAATTCATACCAGCAGGGAATCAACCTTATCGGCAGATTATATATGTATTGCCACGGGTGGATACCCCAAAGAAAATATGTTTGATTGGATTAAAGCCCTTGGTCACACTATTATACCACCGGTTCCTTCATTGTTTACTTTTAATATGCCCGGCCATGCCATTACCAAACTTATGGGAGTTTCGGTACCGCATGCTATCATCAAAATTTCAGGAACTAAATTGAAAGAAGAAGGAC
This sequence comes from Chitinophagaceae bacterium, assembly GCA_019747455.1. Classification (GTDB taxonomy): domain Bacteria; phylum Bacteroidota; class Bacteroidia; order Chitinophagales; family Chitinophagaceae; genus Sediminibacterium. The sequence goes on from JAIEQT010000188.1 coordinate 3,518, forward strand.
CTGTTTTAATTACGCATTGGGGCTTAAGTGGACCGGCCGTATTAAAACTTTCTGCCTGGGGCGCCAGAGAACTGGCAGATAAGCAATATCATTTTTCAATTATTGTCAATTGGTTGGGAGATACTACGGAGCAGGAGCTGCGTGAGCAGTGGACAGATTATCGGATGAACTATGCCTCTCAAAAAATGTTCAGTAAAAATCCATTTACATTACCGAATCGTTTATGGGAATATTTTTTAGGTGTGGCCGGTATTGATGAAACTACAAAATGGGCTGAACTCAAATCGGCTCAGCAGCAGCGATTGATTCAGCTACTCGTCGCGTATCCTTTTGATATACATGGTAAAACCACATTTAAAGAAGAGTTTGTAACCTGTGGTGGTATTAGCTTACAAGATATCGATCCACAAACGATGATGAGTAAAAAAATGAATAATCTTTTCTTTGCAGGTGAGGTAACCGACGTGGATGGAGTTACCGGTGGATTTAATTTTCAGCACGCATGGACGAGCGGGTGGATTGCCGCGAAGGCGATCGCTGTAAAGGTTAACTAGTTAGCACAGGTTTGAAAGCTATAATTTTGGAGGAGCTTACAACCGCTGCCGTTTTGCTATATCTTACTATTAATTTCGAATTGCAGATAGTAGCATGTTAACTGATTCAACAAATACTTTAGGGTTGTCTTTATGAATAAAATGCCCAGCATTTGTCAATCCAATCTGAGCAGAGAACCGCTTATTTTTTGTCCAGATACTGTGAGCTGAATAGCGCGCGTTCATTAACTTATCATTGGCTCTGAGTCCACCCCTGATTATTTTCATTGAAGTCAGCACAACCGTTGGAACTTGAGGCATTGGATCAAACCATTTGATCCAATTTTCAGACGAATGCCAAACTTTCCACAAAGACCTAAATTCATCATCCATTGGTTTGCGTGAATTTAAGTCCTCATGTTCCTTCATTTCGATTTTTTTCTGCATCTTTCTCGATAGGTGTTAACCTTTCAAAGTAATCCTCAAATGTTGAGTCGTCAAATAGTAAACCACAAACTTTTTCAGGATGTCTTTTTGCATAGGAGCGAATGATGAGTCCGCCATAACTATGTCCTATCAGGACTATCTGCTCATCTATACTGAGATTTTGAATTAATGATTCTAACTCTAAAACCATATTATCAAAATCCTTACTTATATTTTCATAACTACTTTTGCCAAGTCCTGCCCTCGAATAGCGAACAACTGTCGTTAACTTTGATAATTTAGTGAAAACGGAGTCAAAAGTGTTTAATGCTCCACCATAACCCGAAACCATAACGATAGTAGGAGAACCACTCCCTTTCTTTTCATAATTGATTTGATTTCCATTTATTTTAATAAAGTCCTGGCACAAACTTTCTAATGAAAAAAGAAAAAGTCCGATCGTTAATATGTGTTTCATGAAAATTGAACTCATTTATTAATTTTGGCCACTCTCTTTTCGGCAATGGTAGTCAACGTCCCAGGCTTTGCTCAGATGGGATATTCTGTGATTCCTTCTGCTGGCTTGGCCACTACAGACTCGATTAGTTAGAGCCAAATTACTGAAGCTTGGTCATCCCACCAAATGCGTGACTACTGCTAATAGGCTATATTTTAAAACTAGTTTATGCAAAGTCTTTTGTTATGGGTTGCGCCTTTTTGTATATTTGAACTATGAAAGCGTTAGTAGTTACTCCAAAAAATAGCAGCGAGCTAAAATTTGTTACTGACCTATTACATAAATTAGGTGTAGGACTGTCAACTGTTTCTAAAGAGGAACTCGAGGATATTGGCATGTCTAAGTTAATGCGCCAAGTTGATAAGAGTAAAAGGGTTAGTCGTACGGAGATCATGAAAAAACTTAGCGTTTAATGAAAGTTGAGTTTTTAAAACACTTTTCAAAAGACCTTGACAATTTAAAAACTCGACCTGTTAAGCAATCATTAGTTCGCGTAATTGAATTAATAGAAGCAGCAGACTCGCTTGATAAAATTCCTAATACAAAAAAACTTAAAGGTCATAAGTTTGCTTATAGAACAAGAGTTGGTGACTATCGATTAGGATTCTTTTTTGAAAACGCTACAATTCAACTCGCGCGCTTTGTACACCGAAAAGATATTTATAAAATATTTCCATAGACAGAGGATTTTTAGCGATTGCCTGCGACTGGTTGCAGATTTGCATTGGGTGGGATTTTATATTCGTCGACTCGGAGCCGCTGCGCATTCGAAAACTGAAGTTGAAGTTAACAACAAAAAGCTGAACATTGAACCTCTAGCCCCACTTGCAGCAATACCCCTCCTATGTTTACAATTCATTAAATTTAATACAATTAGCAAGGATAAAATGTAGAAAGAACAAAGGGTGGAAAAAGACCGTCAAACCCAATAGGCCTAGGAGCCTTTACAACATGAAAGTCACCACCCCTTTCTTACCAGATGCTGAACAGTTCAACATGCTTATAGTAAAGCTTGTAATAGGATAGATAGCACCGTGTAAGTATTGTTCTTCCTTCTGTTTTTCCCTTACTTAAAAATACATATTTCACCTCAAAAAAAATGATTATGGAAGTAAAAAAACTATGTTGTGGTATTGACGTATCTAATACCAAATTGGATGTTTGTTATCAAAATAACCTTGGTGAACTATTCCATCTACAAGTAGGAAATAACAACCAAGGATATGCAAAGATTATTGAGCATACGGGTGTTGGATATCATTTTGTGATGGAAGCAACGGGTGTATACTACATTCGTTTGGCTTTTTATTTACACAAGCTAGGCTGCTCGCTAAGTGTAGTAAATGCTATCTCTATTAAGCGATACATTCAAATGCATCTTGAGCGTAACAAAACAGATAAAAAGGATGCCAAGTGGATATGTAAATATGCCATAGAGCAGCAGCCGGAGTATTGGCAAATGCCCGACAATACTTATTTTGAGAGCAAGCAGTTGTATAATACCATAAGAGATTATACAGAACAAATAAAGCGTATCAACAATCAACTACATAGTCTTCGTTTACTTCCTACACCAAGTAAAGACACGATAAAATCATTGGAGAAGATAATAGGGTATATGGAAAAAGAGATCAAACAATTAGAAGAAAAATTGAAGTTATTACTAATAGCCTGGCAGCCAGAACAATTAAAAAATGTAAGTAGTATAAAAGGCATTGGCAAGCGGGCTGCGGCTATGCTGATTGTTTTTACTCAAGGATTTAAACACACAAAAAGCCATCGTCAGTTAATAAGTTTTGCCGGATTAGCCCCAACCGAATACAGCAGCGGAAGTAGCATACAGGGTAAGGCAAGAATATACAAACGAGGGGGCAAAAATCTTAGAGATGTACTGTATATGTGCAGTATGAATGCCATGAAAACAAACCCAGCTTGTAAGGCATTATACGACCGATTAAGGGAGAAGGGCAAAACAGGTAAACAAGCCTTAATAGCCGTATGTAATAAGCTGCTAAAACAGGTATTTGCTGTAGTTAAAAACAACAGCTTATACCAACCCAACTACTGCTCAGCTAAACCATAAAAAAAAA
>JAIEQT010000274.1 GCA_019747455.1 Chitinophagaceae bacterium
CTGCAGAAGAAATGCTGATAGATAAAGCACAGTTGCTAACACTTACTGCGCCTGAAATGACTGCACTTATTGGAGGTTTACGTGTGCTAAATGCAAATTATGATCATGCTAATCACGGAGTATTAACCGAAACACCGGGTGTGCTCAGCAACGATTTCTTTGTAAATCTTTTAGACCTTAATATTACATGGGAACCTACTTCACACACTAATGAAACATTTGTAGCCAAGGATCGCAAAACTGGTGCTACTAAATGGAGTGGCACTAGAGTGGATCTTATTTTTGGATCTAATTCAGAATTAAGAGCTTTATCAGAAGTATATGCATGTGATGATAGCAAAGAAAAATTTGTTCATGATTTTGTAGCAGCTTGGAATAAAGTGATGAATTTAGACAGATTTGATCTGAAGTAACTTTATATTATCTGTAAAAAGGGCGACTCGCATGAGTTGCCCTTTTTTAATTAATCTCTGTTCATCAACAGCTCTTTTAATACTTCAAAATTGGCTGGTATTGATATCGATTTTTTTTGCTTTTCAAATAAAGGAGCTACAGCGCTTGGTATGGGAATTTTCTTACCAATTATCTTTTCAACAGTTTCCGGGAATTTTACAGGATGTGCTGTTTCCAGTATAAATCCTTTTTCACCCACATGATCTGCCAAAAAAAGTTCCAGTGCATAAAAAGCCACTGCACCGTGGGGATCTAATATATATCCATAATTTTCGTGCACCGACGCTATAGTTCGTTTAGTAGTATCATCATCAATGGTATATCCACTCACATAGCGCTTAATGTTGCCTACTTGTTGCTGAAAAATTTCCATAATGCGAACAAAATTACTTGGCTCCGCAACATCCATAGCATTTGAAATAGTAGGTACAGCCGGCTTAGGCGTATATTGTCCGGTTTGTAAATAAGCAGGTACCGTATCATTGATATTACAGGCAGCTATAAAATGTTTTACAGGTAACCCCGATTTAAAAGCGAGTAGGCCTGCACAAAGATTTCCGAAATTTCCACTAGGCACAGCAATTACCGGTGGCTTTTCATCGGCCCAGGCTTGTAATGCAAAAAAATAATATAGCTGCTGAGGTAGCCAGCGAGCTACATTGATAGAGTTGGCCGATGTTAAGGTATATTTTCTTTGCAGATCAATATCCATAAACGCCTGCTTTACCAAAGCCTGACAATCATCAAAACTTCCACTTACTTCCAAGGCCGAGATATTATGACCACAAGTAGTTAGTTGTAATTCTTGTACCGCACTTACTTTTCCTGAAGGATATAAAATAATTACTTCCACTCCTTCCACGCCCAAAAATCCGTTAGCTACTGCTCCGCCGGTATCGCCTGAAGTAGCCACCAATACAGTGGTTTTTCCATTTTGATTATTTGCAAAATAACCTAAACACCTACTCATAAAGCGGGCACCCACATCCTTAAAAGCTAAAGTAGGTCCGTGAAATAATTCCAGTGAAGATATTGTTGCAGAGATAGGTATAAGTGGAAAGTGAAAATCAATTGTTTCTTTTATGATTTGGTACAATACATCATCTGGCATAGTGTTTCCGATATAGGGTTGTATCACAGCAAAACCAATATCAGCTTTACTAAGCTTCGGAAAATCAGTAAGCCATTGCTTACTAAGTGTAGGTATATAGGAAGGGAAATAAAGCCCTTTATCCGGCGCTTGTCCGCGTAAAGCAGCTTCTTTAAAGTCAACTACCGGGGAAGAATGATGTAGGCTATAATATTTCACTGGATTAAATTAAACACAAAGTCGCTAAGGCGCTAAGAAGGTTACGCCATTAGGGTTTATGGTAGTAATATAAATATGATGATCTACATGAAGTGATTGGTAAACAGTCTTCATTTCTATTGCCACCCTTTCCGCAATATCTCTTTCTTTACTTAACATAAAGATAGAGGGCCCTGAGCCTGAAATACCTCCACCTAAAGCACCAACAGTTTTTGATTTTTGTTTTACTTCATCGAAACCGGGAATCAAAATACTACGAACTGGTTCAATCAAAACATCTTCTAAAGATCTACCAATCAGATCATAATCTTGTTGCTGTAGGCCCGCAACTAATCCGGCTATATTACCCCATTGTCTGATAGCGTCCTTTAATAAAACCTGTTGTTTTAATATACTTCGCGCATCTGATGTACGCACTTCGATCTGCGGATGAACAATAGTCACAAATAACTCAGGAGCCGTTAAAGAAATAATATCTAAGGGAAAAATAGATCGTATGAGTGTAACGCCACCAAAAATACATGGTGCAATATTATCTGCGTGCTTCACTCCTGAAGCCAATTTTTCACCATTCATGGCAAAACGAACTAAATCTTCTCGCGAAAAAATATTACCCAATAAATAATTGGCAGCTACTACTGCTCCAGCTGAGCTGGCAGCACTAGAGCCAACACCACTACCCGGTTTAATTTGTTTGTTAATAGTAAGCTCAAACCCAACCGGCATAGTGAGTTCTTCCATTAACGCGTGTAATGCAGCACCTGCAACATTCTGCTGAGGATCGGTAGGTAAATTATAGTTATCCTTATTATGAATAGTGATACCAGGTTCATTGGTAATAGTAACCTGCATAATATCGTAAGGTTCATTTACAGCAAAACCCAATACATCGAACCCGCAAACCATATTGGCTACGGTAGCGGGAACATGCACTGTTATGGTAGCGTTGGTGGTCATAAGTCAGTAGTCATCAGTTAATAGCGCTTTTATATTACCCTTATAATATCAGCAAACACACCCGATGCAGTAACTTCAGCGCCGGCACCGGCACCTTTAATTACCAAAGGTTGTTCCGGATAACGATCTGTATAAAATAAAACCAAATTATCTTTTCCGTATAGATGATAAAAATCTGAATCGGCAGGTATATGCTGTAAGCCAACTTTAGCTTTTCCGTTTTTATATTCGGCAACAAATTTCAATTTACAATTTTTAACTTTTGCTGCCTCATATATGGTTTTGAAATGTGCTTCTTGCTTAGTCATTTCTGCATAAAAGTCATCAACTGATCCTTCAAAACAAGAAGCTGGCAAAAAATATTCATTTTCGATATGTTCCATTTCAATACGCTCACCTGCTTCTCTTGCTAATATCATAATTTTTCGCATCACATCGGTTCCACCTAAATCTAACCGTGGATCCGGCTCGGTATACCCCTCTGCCTGTGCACGTTTAACAACATCTGCAAACGGAATGGTTCCATTATAATGATTAAAAACAAAATTTAATGTGCCGGAAAGTACCGCTTGTATTTTATTTACTTTATCGCCACTTCTCACTAAATCATTTAGAGTACCAATAACTGGTAATCCGGCACCCACATTGGTTTCGAAGAGAAAGGGGGCATTAAACTCGCGAGATAAGGATTTTAATTTTTGATATTTTGTATAGGCTGAAGAGCAAGCAATTTTATTACAAGCCACTACAGCAATACTTTTAGCTAATAACTTATCGTATACTGTAGCTACTTCTGCATTAGCCGTAACATCTACAAAAACACTGTTACGCAAATTCTTACCGATAATCGCTTCAACGAAATCTTGGATATTTCCCGAATCGCCATCTTGTAATAATTGTTTCCATTCTTTCAAATCAATACCGGTATCATTTAGTAATAACTTTTTACTATTTACAATACCTACTACTTGAATTTGTAATTTTAATTGTTCTTTTAAATAAGAAAATTGTTGCTGAATTTGCTGAATTAGTTTACTACCAACATTTCCGGCACCTGCAATAAATACATTCAATTGCTTATAAGTAGCTTCAAAAAAAGCTTCATGCAAAACATTGATTGCTTTCTTAACATCAGTGGCAGATAATACGGCAGAAATATTTTTCTCGGAAGAACCCTGTGCAATGGCGCGTACATTAATCCCATTTCTTCCTAAAGCACCAAACATTTTCCCACTAATACCAGGATGGCTTTTCATTTGTTCACCAACCAGTGCTACGATACTCAACTCATTTTCAACCTTAACCGGATCTACTTTACCTGTTTGAATTTCATAATCAAATATGGAATCAACTATTTGTTTTGCCAGGGCTGCGTCGCCTTCATTAATACCAACACAGATGGAGTGTTCGGATGAACTTTGGGTAATTAAAATAACATTGATTTGTTGTGCGGCCAAGGCTTCAAATAATCTCTTCGAAAAGCCCGGGATACCGATCATACCACTACCCTCCAAACTCAGTAAACTGATAGAACCTATGCTGGATATACCTCGTATGATATCATCATTATGCGTAACTTTTCCTTCTATGATGGTTCCAAAAGCTTCAGGCTCAAAAGTATTTTTAATCCATACCGGAATATTTTTTTTCATTACCGGTTGAATAGTTGGCGGATAAATAATTTTTGCGCCAAAATGGGAGAGCTCCATAGCTTCTTGATAAGATATCCGCTCAATATGTTTAGGATGTTGTACTAAGCGAGGATCAGCCGTCATCATACCACTCACATCAGTCCAAATTTCTAAATCCGTTGCATTCGTGGCTGCCGCATAAATAGCCCCTGTATAATCAGATCCACCTCTTCCTAAAGTAGTGGTATATCCTTTCTCATCTGATGCGATAAAACCGGGAGCTATATACAATGATGATAGATTGTTGCTGAGATAGTTCTGAATTGCCTGGTTGGTTTTGTTGAAGTGAACGGCTGCATTTCCGTATTGCGCGTTTGTTATTATTAGCTTGCGAGAGTCTACCCACTCAGTTGGTAACTGGTTGGCATTACCGGTTGCAGCAATAATATATGATGATAGCAGTTCTCCATAACTGGCAACTCTATCTTTAATACGGGGTGATAATTCTCCTAATAAAAAGATACCATCACATAAATTTTCTAATTCATTCAACTGTTGTTTTACCCAACTTAGGGTAGCGCTTTGTGCTTGTATAGGAAGGAGTGCCCGTACGGTATCCAAATGCTTATGCTCCAGTTGTTTAATCTCTTGCTTATAGGCTTCATTGCCTACTGCCGCTAGCGATCCAATTTGTAAAAGTTGATCTGTTACCCCTCCAAGAGCAGATACCACAACAATGGTTTTATCTTTTACTATTGCGTTTCTTACTATAGCTAATACTTTTTGGATATTTTCCGCATTAGCCACTGAACTCCCACCAAATTTTAATACCTGCATATTTTTTTATTATACCAAATACCCAAATAAATTGTCATGATCATTTAAAGCTGTATAATTAATATGATACCGCTTCATATTTTCTAGCAGTACCTCATAATCAGCTTTTTTTTGTACTTCAATACCCACTAATGCAGGCCCCGTTTCCTTATTATGCTTTTGCATATATTCAAATCGGGTAATATCGTCTGTTGGGCCCAGCACATGATTTACAAATTCTTTCAATGCACCCGGGCGCTGAGCAAATCGAATTAAGAAATAATGTTTGAGTCCTTCATATTGCAAAGAGCGTTCCTTAATTTCTTGCATCCGATCAATATCGTTATTACTACCACTCACTATACATACGACCGTTTTGTCTTTAATAGCTTCTGCAAAATCGTCGAGTATCGCAATGGATAAGGCGCCTGCTGGTTCTACAACAATCGCATCTTCGTTATATAACTGCAAAATGGTAGAACACACTTTACCTTCATTTACCAAGCACATTTTATCTAATACCTGTTTACATATATTAAACGTTGTTGTTCCCACACGTTTAACTGCTGCACCATCTACAAATCTTTCAATATTATCCAATGTAACAGGCTTACCGGCGTTCAAAGCAGCAGTCATAGAAGGAGCTCCTTCGGGCTCTACACCAATTATTTGGGTAGAAGGTGATACTGTTTTAAAATATGCTCCTACTCCGGCTGTTAAGCCGCCCCCGCCTACAGGTGCAAAAAGATAGTCGATAGTACCTAGATCTTCTAATATTTCAACACCAACCGTTGCTTGTCCTGCAATAATTCTTTCATCATCAAAAGGAGGAATAAAATACATGTTATGCGTATCGGTATATGCTTTTGCAGCAGTGGCGCAATCATCGAAAGTATCGCCTACCAATTTTACTTCTATATTTCCGTCTCCAAACATTTTTGTTTGGGTAACTTTTTGATTAGGTGTGATAATAGGCATGAATACCACTCCCTTTATATTCAATTTTTTACAACTATAAGCAAACCCTTGTGCATGATTACCTGCACTAGCACAAACTACCCCTCGCTGCAGTTGATCTGGCGATAAGCTACTCATCATATTATACGCACCTCTTAACTTATAGGATCTTACAATTTGTAAATCTTCTCTCTTCAAATAAATACGACATTGATATTTTTTTGATAGTGTTGCGCTGTATGTGAGTGGCGTATGTGTTACTACAGGCCGCAATCTTGCAATAGCCTCTTCAATATGCAGCCCAAGATATGGGGCTTCTATTATTGCATTATTTGATATTATAAATGATTCATTCATATTATGCTTGTGTAGCAATTGCTTTCATATTCGTCATTGCTTTACGCAACAGCTTACCTACCTGCTCAACAGGATGATTGGCTATCAGTTCATTTACGGCAATGATGGTTTTATTGTCAACCCCATTATCTTTTCCGGCATTAAAATTCTTACCAATAACGTCTGTATCTATTTTTTTCATGAAATCAGCCAATAGAGGCTTGCAGGCATGATCAAATAAATAGCAACCATATTCTGCTGTATCGGAAATAACCCGATTCATTTCAAATAATTTCTTCCTTGCTATTGTATTAGCAATTAAAGGTGTTTCATGAAGCGACTCATAATAAGCCGACTCTGCTTTAATTCCTGCTTCTACCATCGTTTCAAAAGCTAGTTCTACACCCGAACGAACGAATGCTACCATCAGCAATCCATTATCAAAAAACTCCTGTTCAGTAATTTTTTGATCGGTAATTGTTGTTTTTTCAAAAGCCGTTTCTCCAGTAGCAGCACGCCAGGTTAGTAAGTTTTTATCATCATTAGCCCAATCTTCCATCATTGTTTTTGAGAAATGACCACTCATGATATCATCTTGATGTTTTTGGAAAAGTGGCCGCATGATTGTTTTCAGTTCTTCTGATAATTCATATGCTTGTATTTTA
>JAIEQT010000314.1 GCA_019747455.1 Chitinophagaceae bacterium
GTGCATACCTGTATTAACTTCTTGAAGAAGAATAAGAAGTTTAATGAAAGTGTAGACATTGCTCACGCTGGCTATTTGGAAGTAAAGGAAGAAACTGTACCCTCTATTATGCAAGCGAGGCAAATTATTGAGTGTATCAGATTATTACCGTTAGGGTATAAAACAGTACTGAATCTGTATGCGATTGAAGGGTATAGCCATCGGGAGATCGGCTATATGTTAGATATAGAGGAGAGCACAAGTAGAAGCCAATATACCAGAGCTAAAGCAATGCTCGAAAATATATTGGTTAAGAAAAGAATTATTGAACAACCGAAGGAAGAATTTAACCTGGTGGCTTTGTTAAAGAAGTAGCAGGAATAATTATATGGATTACAAAGATTACCAAGACGACTCATTTGAGCAGTTTCTGCAAGAAGAGGTAAATACACACCGTATGTACCCCGCAGATGATGTTTGGAAAAACATCCGTGCCGAACTGCATGGTAATCGAACCTGGCCGGCACTTACCGTAATTGCGTTATTCATTATAACAAGCCTTACTTTCTCTACTATTTTAATGACTACTACCAAAGAGTTTAGAATAGCGAAAGAAAATGCCGCTGTAGAGGCTGCAAAAGAAATAGCTGCTAATAATGCAGCTAATAAAAGCGCAATAGCTAAAAATTATTTTAACAGTGTTGAGCCACATAGAATTACCGCAGCTACCATTTCTCAGATAGAAGAAGCGGCTTCTTTTTCTGAAACTAGTCTTCAAAATAACGCGGCTCCTGAAGCTACAGTTATAATACCACAACAAAATATTCAATTACCAGCAACACAAGCTATTACGGTTTTCGCCGCACCACTTTCTAATCTACATATTGCGGAAGCATTAGTGGCGCCGGAGGAACCGAAAGAAGTTATTGCTTTTACAGGTTTAAGTAAAGAAGCCACAAAAACGGTAAACCAAACTAGTCCCATTGTAGCCATTGAAGAAATAGATAAATCTGCACTCGCCACAAAACAACTCTTTTCTTGGAAGAAAATATCCAAACTAGGATTTCAATTTTATATAACACCATCGCAAAGCTATCGCGTGCTATCTGATGCCGCTGTAAAAGAAATTATACAGCCTACCAGCTTACCACCTTCATCAGGACAAAACGGACCGCTAGGTTTAGATTATCGCGCGGGCGTGAATGATATTGTAAGACATCGTCCGGCTCTTGGGTTAGAACTAGGTATTGCCGCACTTTATAAAATCAATGATCGCTTACAATTAAAAACGGGGCTTCAAATGAATATCCGTCAGTATGAAATTGAAACCTTTAGAACGCGAAATAGCGATTTAGCTACCATTAGTCTTCTTAACGGAAGGGGTGTGGAAAATATCAATCTCTTATCGAACTATAACAATAGCGGAGGATATAAACCTGAACAAATCGCTAACAAAACATTCGAACTAGCTTTGCCAATTGGTGTTCAATGGCAGGTATTGGGCGATCAGAAACTAGGACTTAATGCAGAGGCATCGGTTCAACCTACCTATATTCTTAGTAGTAATGCCATGCTACTTAGTACAGATTTCAAGAATTATACAGATGGAAGCGCTTTTGCAAGAAGATGGAACGTTAATACAAGTATTGGAGTAAATCTTACTTTTAAAACGGGCTCAAATTTTTGGCAAATTGGCCCACAGGTTCGCTATCAACATTTACCTTCTTATACAAATCAATATCCGATTAAAGAGTTTCGACTTGATTACGGTATTCGTTTAGGTATAACCAGATTATGGAAATAGTAGAATTCGGTAAATTTGTGCATGAAATGCTTCCCTTATTATTTGCTCCTTACCGCTATACTAATACTTTTTAGTTGTAAGGAGGAAAATGCAACTACCAGTAAAGTAAGTGCCCAAAAAGATACAACAAGCTATTATCCGCTTCTTTCATTTATAGAAGAGCAAAAAAACTACGTGGATCTAAGAGATTTTCGCATTACCAGAATCCTTAAGCAAAACAACCTTTCCAAGCAAGATATAATTTCTAAAGAAACGTTTTTAAGCGAATTAGCTATTTTTCTAAAAATAGCTACCGATTTTGAAAAGCAAAAAAAAGATTATACGGAAACTATTTTTCAGGATTTAGGAACTGATAGCTATACCCTTACTTATCAATCTACAAATCCATCTTTCACTACCCAAAGAATTGATATTTTACTGCGATCTCAAACTAATACTGTAAAACAATTATTTATTCGCCATTTTGATCAACGAGGTGATACCAATTTTATAAAACAGCTTAGCTTTTGGGCAGATAAAAAAATGGAGATAGCCACAGAGTATACCGTAGGCAGTAACAAACCTGTTAGAGAAAGTAAACGTGTTGAGTGGGCTAAAGCAACGGATAAATAATGACACAAGCTGCATTTCAACAAATAGTCCATACCATTCCTACAGAGCCCGGTATATATAAGTATTTCGATAAGTTCAATGATTTACTATATGTAGGGAAAGCAAAAAATTTACGTAAACGCATCAGTTCCTATTTTTCCAAAACCTTTACAGGATATAAAACCCATGAACTTGTACAAAGGATTCACAGAATTGAATTTACCATTGTTGATTCTGAACAAGACGCTTTTTTATTAGAGAATTCATTAATAAAAGAGTACCAACCACGCTTTAATATTGATCTAAAAGATGATAAGAGCTATCCTTATATCATTATTAAAAAAGAAGCGTTTCCGCGTATTTTTCTTACCCGAAAAAAAATAAATGACGGATCAGAATATTTAGGCCCTTTTACTTCAGCGGGTAAAGTAAGAGAGCTTCTTAGCTTTATAAGGCAATATATCCCATTGCGAACTTGTAAACTGCCCCTCACCGAACAAAATATTCAAAAAGGGAAATTCAAGGTTTGCTTGGAATTTTATTTAGGCAATTGTAAGGGACCATGCGAAGGATTGCAATCTGAAGCATCGTACAAAGAGGGCCTACAGCAGGTGAGAGATATGCTTAAAGGAAATCTACAACCTGTAATGTTGCAATACAAAAAAGATATGCAGCAGTTAGCAACCAATCTTGAATTTGAGAAAGCGGAAGCCATTAAAAAGAAATTACTACACCTGGAGCAGTATCAAGCAAGTTCGGTTGTAGTAAGTAAACACCTCTCCAATGTAGATGTATTTACTATTTTGAAAGAAGACGATTTAGCCTATGTAAATTATTTGATGGTACAAAATGGTACCATTGTGCAAACCCATACCATTCCTATAAAAACAAAATTGGAAGAAACGGATGAAGAAGTGTTGGAATTAGTTGTGGCTGATTTAAGAAGAACATTCAATAGCATCGCTACAGAAATAATTGTACCATTCCCCATCCATGTTGCAGATACAGCCGTTGTAGTAACGATACCAAAAGCCGGCGATAAGAAAAAATTGTTGGACCTCTCTCAAAAAAATGTGGCTTATTTTAAGCTAGAGTTGAAGAAGAAAAAGATCCTGCATTTGGAGGGTAAATCAGATATGGAACAGAAGAAAGTGCTGTATGAATTACAAGAATGGCTACAGCTATCGGAAGTGCCAACACATATTGAGTGCTTCGATAATTCGAATTTTCAGGGTGCTTTTCCTGTATCTGCGATGGTTTGTTTTAAAAATGGTGTACCTGCAAAAAATGATTATCGCAAATTCAATGTAAAAACCGTATCGGGTATTAATGATTTTGCAACGATGAAAGAAGTGGTTTTTAGACGATATAAGCGGTTGAAAGAGGAAGGTGCTGATTTTCCTCAACTTGTTATTATAGATGGCGGGAAAGGGCAATTAAGTGCCGCTATAGAGAGTATCACAGCATTAGGATTGAATGGAAGAACCACTTTGGTAGGATTAGCAAAAAATGAAGAGGAATTGTTTTTTGATGGTGATCAGGAGTCCATAAAACTTCCCTGGGATAGTGATGCATTGAAGCTGGTAAGACGTATTAGAGACGAGGTACACCGATTTGGCATTAGCTTTCATAGAGATAAACGTTCTAAAGGAGCCCTCAAAAACGAGCTGGAGAATATACCCGGTATCGGCAGCCAAACGATCACTGAACTTTTAAAAGTATTTAAATCTGTGAAGAGGATAAAAGAACAGCCGGAAGATAAATTAGCAGAGGTTGTTGGGCTAAAACGGGCCAAAATCTTATTAGCATCATTTGCTGAAAAAAAGGCATAAAAAAAGGGCCAGGATAGAAATCCAGCCCCGTTTTTAAAATCCAATATCCTATGAAAAACCGAGGTAAAGATAAGGGTTATATTATTTCTACATAATTTTTTTTAGCCCAATTTTCAGGTAAATAAAGCAAAAAGGGCGGATTACCGCCCTTTTGAATATCATTACTACAAGATTCTTAGTAGGCCCAAAGGTCTTGTTCAAAGTTGAAAATCTTCTGTTTCAAGTTCTCTCCCTCTAACAACCTAAATAATGGATCCTTTATCATAGCCGCTAAGGTTAGATCAGACGGGTTATTAAGGGAAGTTTTTGTGATATAGCTAGAGAAGAATCGCCCTTCAAATAGCTCCTCCCATGTCATCCGTGAAGAGAAATTTTTAGGATTATAGACCTCAAATTTAGTAAGTGTTTTACGCATATCGGGATAATAGACCCAGAAAAGAACCCTGGGTACTGATTTTCCGGCAACAACCTGTTTTGCGATAGGCGCTATGCCAATAATTCGAGTGAATAATCGACTGGATTCTTTATCAAAAAGTACTTGCTCTTTAATCCGAAAAGTATACACAGAATCAGGACTAAACATGGGTTTCTTGGTAATTGTTCTCTCCGTTATACCCGTTACAGGATCGACCACATCAACTGGCTCTAATTTGCCCCCCACCATATTCATCACGTCTGAAACAGTCAAAGGCTTAGTAAAGCGATCGTTCTCACTTGAAAAAGCAACAACACTATCATTTTTAATAGCACTCAAAATAATTGAGAAAAAACGTTGATCGCCATTATCATCTTTGCCCGGGTACATAAAAGCCTGATTGATCTTTTCTCTGCCATCTATTTCCCGCCAAACAAATGTGCTGAAAATAGCATCATCTTCCCGGATATCTTCATATTCCAAAGGCTTACGATCCTTACCCGCCCTGGAGCGATCCACAGCGTAGTTATTACGAAGGGATATCTCAGGCTTTACATCGAACCCGCCTTGAATGGTTGTGTCATAATTGATAGTAACATTTCCTGAAGCAGTGGCACCCGATGCTGTATTATTTGTTGCATTATTATCGGTAGTGGTTGGTACAGCAGTATTATTGCCCGGACGATACCGGGAACTTCCTGTTACAGGGGGTGTGGTATTGTTATTATTTTTAATAGTAGTATCGGCATTCGTTTTAACAGTGCCTGTTCCCGCCTTATTATTAGCGTTCACATACCTTGAATTACCGGTAGTTTTAGGAGCTGTTTGTTGCTGTGTTGCCGGATTTGTTGGAGGCGTAGTTGTATTTTGTTGGGGCGCCGGCTTGGCCGTATTACCTGTTCTATACTTCGATTGTGCTACGCTATTGTAGGAACTCACGAACGCGATACCCAAAAACACGGAACTTAACAATACCTTTTTCATACAATACTATTGAAGTGTAAAGGAAATATTTTGATCTAGATTTCTAACACCACCCGGACCTTTTACTTTTATTTCATCGATCACTACTGTTGAACCTGCCTGACATCTCCGAATCAAAGCTTGCGCATCACCATTGAAATAAGGGCCACTCACTTCCGCTACACCCAAGCCGCTGTCCTCAAATCCCTTTCCGGTACATACTAACGTAAAAGAAACAACCTCGTATTTAATTCCTTCAAAAACGAAGTCGCGTAATTCAGCAGCCACACCTTTCTGTACCCTAAACACATTGGCACCAATGGGGCCACCAGCTTTGCCACCAACCGTAGCTAATGGATCTGGAACTCTTTTAATAGGAATGATAATACGTTGATTATTCTTACCATCTGTAGCATTTACGGTTGCTGTACCTAAGGCTTTAGGGGTAACGATATACTGACCTGGGCCTACTTTTCTAAAAGTTAGGCCATTGCCTTCTACATTTACATTAACTTTCTCATCGCCTCCGCCACCGGTTACACTTAATGGGTTTTCCAGGTCTTGATAAAACACGCGTGTTTTATCGGTAGATACGGTTAAGCCGGAAGGTACACCCACCGTATACTTAATTTCTTTTGTTACAGAAGCTGTGGTTCCATCAGGCTTTGTAAAAGAAATAGTTACTTTTTTGGTGCCTGTGCTTGATGGTTTGAATTTATAATCAAATGAACCATCGGGGTTTGGTGTAGCACCGGCTCCATCTACAGTTACAGATGGTTTACTCGCACTATTAAAGGCACCTACACCGGCATTAATAGTAATTTCTTCACCCGGCATTACATAAGTAGCATTAGCACTGGCAATAGCTGCAAATTGATCGTACACTAATTCAACCTCACCGATCTCTTTATGGCAATACTCTACAATTTGAGCTTCGCTATTTTTAACATCATTTTGGAACTTACTCAAAATGGTAATACCTGCTACGGTAGGCGTCATATGAAAATAACTAAATGCCCAATCGTTTTTAGCAGCCTCGTTATTACTTTTAGGAATCGATAAATCCAAAGGCAAATTAGGAATTACCTCTTTTGCAATGGCAGAATCTATTTCTTCTAATGCTTTTTTATACGCTTGTAATTTGGCATATAATTCTTTACCGCGACCTTTCCCTTCAGGAGGATTAGATACGAATAAACGGGTAGCCGCATCTAAATCATCTTCTTTATAAACCTCAACGCCATTCTCTATTTTCAATCCGGCTTCTTTTTTCAGATCCTTTTTTAAACCCTCTAAATAAGCATACATGTCATCGGAGAGTTGTTTTGCTTTTTGGGCTTTAGGAAACCATAATTCCGCTTTTTCACGGGTTGTAGCATCAGCCAATTTCTTTTCAAAAGATTTGAAAATACCTACATTTTTCTGCTCCACAATGCCACTCGCGGTCATTAAACTTCTATCAACCGTTTTAAAAGCGTTCAAAATTTCAGAAGATACATTCAGTGCCAATAGTGCCGTAAGCACGAGGTACATCATGTTAATCATCTTCTGCCGCGGCTCTT
>JAIEQT010000532.1 GCA_019747455.1 Chitinophagaceae bacterium
CCGGTCTAAAGCTCAAATTTATACCCCACTCCTTTAACAGTGGTAATACAATCAACGCCTAATTTTTGGCGTACTTTTCGGATATGTACATCAATAGTTCTATCACCCACAATTACATCATTGCCCCAAACCTGAGAAAGGATTTCGTTTCTTAAGAAAACACGTCCGGGGCGAGAGGCTAACAAATACAATAATTCAAACTCTTTCTTGGCAAGAATAATCTCATCGCCATTAATCGTTACCAGAAATTTAACAGGATCAATAAGAATATTACCTACTGTAATTGTTTTTCCGGTTTCTTTATTGCTTACCCTTCTAAATAAGGCATTTACTCTTGAATTAAGTACTTTTGGGCTAATAGGCTTACTCACATAATCATCGGCACCTGTTTCCAATCCTTTAATATGAGAACTTTCATCACTTAAAGCGGTAAGAAAAATTATTAATGTATCCTGAAATGCAGGCTGAGACCTTAAAATCTGGCAAACTTCAACGCCTGTTTTTTTAGGCATCATGATATCCAAAATGATCAAATCAGGATTTAATTGCTTAGCTTTTTCCAAGGCCTCATTTCCGTCTTTCGCTGTATAGATCTCATAGCCTTCTTTACTTAAGTTATAGCCTACAATTTCTAGTATATCTGCCTCGTCATCTGCAATCAAAATCTGCTTTGCTTTGCCTTCCATGTTAACATTATGTTTACACAAAGTTAATTTCATTCTTCCGCATGGCGAACAGCTTGCTTTATTATCTAATTGTTAACAGAAAAATCAGATGCTTCTATACAGAATCGTAATTTAGTGCTTTATACTATGGGCGTAAGGCAGTTATCTATATTGATTTTTTCTCTTTTATGTACAATTTCAGGTATCAAGGCACAAGATAGTATGCCCCCTATTCCGGCTATTCGCCAATTACATCATGAGTATATTCTTCGTTCTCTTGAGGCTATTGATTCACTTCATCTGCCCAAATGGGGGGTGGAGCAGGCTCAAATTGATACCGTGAAGAAAATGATCAACCGTTTTAGGATCCGAATCGAACAAAATCCACAACTAGATAATAACGGAAAATATAAGTGGCTAAGGGGCGTGAATGATTTACTCTCGGGCTTTCGTTCTGCTTTTGAGTCTCGAAATGTATCAGCAACAGAGTACCTGCCCATTGTAAAAGCCTATGCTATAGCCATGCAAAAGGATTGGGAACAGTTGTCTATTGCTCCACTGGTGAAAACGATGTTGTTAGAAACGGCTACTATACTCACCGATAATTTTGCACTAAAAACAAATATCGGCATTGATGCAGCTAAAGATTTATTGGTGCTGAAACAATGCGAATGCAATCCTTCCCGTATACTAACCATTTTAACACGCTATCCGCAAAGTAGTTATGCAGATTCATTAATTATAGTGGCGGGTAAAAAAGACCCGGAAGAATTATATAGTTATGCCGCAGCACCAAATGCATTAGGGCGGAAAATTCAATCAGTTAATAACCCCCTCATCAAATTAATTGCTCGGTTATCATTAATGCGTACCGGACGTATGTATTTCCCTTTTTTGGATCAATTATATAGTGGGGCATTGCCAATAGACTCTATAACGCCATATGTAAGAAATGATTCCTCTATTCAATACTTTCGTTTATTAGTACGAACCAGAATTGCTTATGCTGAAAGAATGCAACATGGTGATACCCCCATGGCGGTACAAGTATTAAACGCTAAGCTTAAATCAAAAGCCATTGATGGATTTATTAATGATATTAATGCCCTGCACACTGAAAAAAATGAAACTATTCGTTTTAAAAAATTGGAAGGATTAAATGCTATTGAGCTTTATTATTTGGCTCTGATGGGTGAAGAAGAAATGTATACTTCGAGTTTTGTGTCGGGCGTTTATCCTCGCATTTTCACCAGAATGAGTATTCCCCGGTCCGATTCACTACTAGCCCAGGTTAAATATGATAGCTATAAAAAGTTTATAAAAATGGCTGCAGCTTATAATAAACTAGATGATTTTTTAAGTAGAATGGATAGATATGATGCTGAAAATTTGATGAAAAAATTTGTTATGGGTCTCGAGAAGACAAGTTCATTAGAAGATGCGGTTGATGTTGCTGATTCTTATTCCAGTATCTATGATTTGCGTTTAAGAAAACTGATGGTGAATCAGGTAAACTTTGAACTGGAACGTTGTAATCAGGCAAAAATTAAAAAAGGAGAAGTGTTATATGGGTTGTTACAAAAAATATTTACTTCCCTAGATTCAACTAATAAAACTGATCTCTCTCAAACCCTAAATATTCCTCCTATTTACGAACTGCCCATTGCGATTTTAAAAGATACAGTCTCAGGTAAAATTAACTTGCAACAATTTTTTTATGGAGATAAAGATGGGGGAGTGGTATTTAATGCGTTCCTCAAAAAATTTACAAACCCCAATTGGAAAATTATAAAAAAATCGCAGTGGGTTGAAGTGAGTTCTGTAAAAGGCATGCCGGTTACCATTTATGCCAATTTACCTTTAGACGAAACCCTTGAGCTCGATTCACGGGCACAAGACAGCCTTAACACTTATTTAGAAGATAATAATATCCATCCTTCTGTCGTAATTCACCGGGGTCATAGTTATTATTTAAAACAAACTATCCAAAAAATGCCATCTTCTGCAAAACTGGTAGTACTGGGGAGTTGTGGGGGATACCAAAAATTAAATGATGTGTTAGAAATATCTCCGGGTGCACATATTATTTCCTCTAAACAAATTGGGGCAGGTATTATTAACCAAGGACTAATCGATGTTATAGCGGAACAATTACGGTCGGGAAAAAACCTGAATTGGCCGCAATTATGGAGTAGTTTGGCGATTCGTTTTGTAGGCTCTAACCGGGAAAAATTTGATGATTATGTACCACCCCATAAGAATTTGGGAGCCATATTTATAACCGCATTCAACACGCGCTTTGCAAATGCTGATTAGCTGTTTAAAAATGGATTATTTCTCTTCTCATATCCAATGGTAGTTTTGATGCCATGTCCGGGAAATACCACCACTTCATCTGGCAATACAAATAACTTTTCTCGGATGCTTTTCAGCAAAGTATCGAGGTTTCCTCCGGGTAAATCGGTTCTTCCAATACTCTCTCTGAATAATACATCTCCTCCAATTAAAAATTGCTGTTCTTCTGCGTAAAAACAAATGCTGGCAGGTGAATGTCCGGGTGTTAAAATTATGGTAAGGGCATCATTTCCTAATCGAATTGTATCTCCTTCTTGTACATGATGGATGGGTCCTGAATAATTGGTAAACGGTAGCCCCCATTTCTCCCCCGAAAGTGGTGCCAGTTCAAGCATCTTTTCTTCGCCGGGGTGAATGCATAAAGGCGTTTTGTAGGTATCGTATACCCATTTGTTACCAAAAACATGATCTAGATGGCAATGTGTATTGAGCAGTTGTATGGGTTGAAGAGCGTTAGTATCTATAAACGCCCTCAATTTCTCTTCCTCTTCTGTAAAATAACAGCCCGGATCAATAATGAGGGCCTGTTTGGCATCATTATAAAGCACATAGGTATTCTCTTGAATAGGGCTGAAAGTAAAAACCTTAACTTTTATCATATAGCTAATTTTGTTCGTTTTAGTAGTAAATGACTAATTTTAAAAGCCAAAGTTCGGATATGCAATTGAATAGATTCTGTAAGTGTTACTTTTTTGTTTTTTTATTATACGCGGCCCCACCGTTTTTAGCTGCTCAAGTAAATAGCGTTGAGTTTGGTAAGAACAGGATGCAGCATAAGAAGTTTGTGTGGAAATTTTATCAATCTCCTAACTTCAATACCTATACTTCACAGGGTGGGGTAGAGTTGGGTAAATTTGTAGCCCAAGTAGCAGAAGAAGAACTCAGAGCTATTGAAAACTTTATAGAATACTCTCTACAACGTCGTGCGAATATTGTTGTGTACAATAATTATAACGACTACAAAAGTACCAATATTGGTTTAGGTAGTGATTGGCAAAACGCAGGTGGTACTACCAAGTTAGTTAATAATAAACTTGTGGTTTATTTTGATGGGAATCATGACCATCTCAGGTTACAAATTAAGGAAGGTATTGCCAGGGTATTGACTGATAATTTATTATTTGGAGATGATATTGGCGAATTTGCCAGCAATCAAGCTTTATTGGACCTGCCTAAATGGATGGTTGATGGTTACGTAGCTTATGCTGCACAACCCTGGAGTACCGAAAAAGACGATCAATTAAAAAGTGCTATACTAAGTGGCAGATACAAAAATTTCTATCAGTTTGCTTTTGAAAAACCACTATTGGCCGGGCAGGCTTTTTGGAATTATATTGGTGAAAAATATAGAAAAGAGAATATTACTTACCTGCTCTATCTTTCAAGAATATACAAAAACGTAAATAATGCTTGTTTGCGAATTTGTAAGAAAAAATTCAAAGAAATTTTGAATGATTTCATGGCCTTTCAACAGAACCGATATATCACAGATATTCGGCAGCGACGCAATCAGGTAAAGGGTTCATTAACTGTTTCGGAAGATGTGACTAATAAAGACTATTTACGCTTTCAGGTAAATCCCAATCCCAAGAGTAATACTTATGCTGCATTAGAATTTAGAAAAGGAATTTATAGCGTAAAATTGGTAGATAATTTTTACGACACGAAAACATTATTAAAAAGTGGGGTGCTAACGCGCCAGGGAGATATTAATCCCAATTATCCGATCATGGCTTGGGACGGGAAGGGCTCTCGGTTATTGGTGATTTATTGGGAAGCCGGTAAAATAAAAATGTTTGTATACGATAATATCGCTCGGTACAAAAGATTCAAACAAACTATTGAAGACTTCGATCAGATATTAGATGCCAGCTTTATGTTGGATGCGAATACCTTGGTGATGAGTGCTGTAAAAAACGGACATACCGATATTTATACCTATAAAATTGAGGAACAAAAAGCAACACAAATAACCAATGATATTTATGACGATTTAGATCCTACCGTAGTAGCTTTCCCAAATAGAGTAGGTATTATCTTCTCGTCTAATCGTCCGAGTAGTACAGCTCCGTCAACAGATACCGTATTACCCAGCAGATATCGCTATAATATATTTATGGTAGATATCTTAAATAATAGCAAGGAAAAGCAAATTGCTCAGCTCACTAATATTAAATCTGGCAATGCTCGTTTCCCAATGCAGTATAATACCAATCATTTCACTTTTGTTTCTGATGAAAATGGTATTGGTAATAGATGGGCCGGCTTCTTCGCTACACAAAGAAACGGGTTAGATACCTTGTACTATATTGGAGATGAAATATTGCGTAATCCTTCTCCTAAAGAATTTGATTCTACACTTGTTGCCTGGCAAAAACAAGAGCCTGATAGTGTGAGTTATTTTCAAGTGTTTAAAGATTCTACTTATACTTTTCCTATAACAAATTATCAGAGCTCATTATTGGAAACAAGAATTGCTGGCGATAAAGGGCAAGTTAGTGAGGTACGAAGAGAAGGTGATTTCAAGTTTGTTTATAAACTGAAAGTAGATGAGGTAGCACTCAATAAAAGAAATGTAAATCCTCGCCCTTCGGAATACATGAAGCGACAAAACGACGAAAGGAAAAATGCAGATGGAAGAGCTATAACCTATAAATCCAAGCCGGTAGCCGATACCGCTAAAAAAGTGGTAAAAGATTTTTTCCAAAATGAATTTGAGGATGAAAAAATAGATACAACAAAAAAAATAAATTCAGTTCCCTTATTTACTAAACCCAAAATATCCACTTTATCAAAATCCAAATTGTTTGATTATAACCGCAAGTTTAATGCGGATTATGCCTTGGTTGGATTCAGTAATAATATTTTAATAAATAGATATCAGCCCTATGCAGGTGGCTCTGGCCCCATTCAGCTAAACAATGGTAATGACTTTAATTTCACTTTTAGAGTTGGTGTAAGTGAGCTGATGGAAGATATTCGATTTGTAGCAGGCTTCCGTTTCGGAACAAATCTTACAGATAAAGATTTAATGCTCTCTTTTCAGAACTATCGTAGAAAAATTGATTGGGGCTTTACTTACTATAGAAGCAATGTTTCCAATTTCTTTAATACGTCTTTTAATAACATGCTTTATACAAACTTGTACCAGGCAAATGCAACCTATGCTTTTAATGAGGTGAAAAGTATTCGGTTAACAGCCGGTATTAGAAACGATAGAGGTGTATTAAGACCCTTTGATAATGCAACGGGTATCTCTAACCCGAATGCCCTAGCATTTCCGGATACGCTAATCCGATTCTTTGTTTCAAGACTGGAATATGTACATGATAACACACTAAATCCTACCCAAAATATTTGGAATGGGCTTCGTTATAAAGTTTATATGGATGTAAATATCCCCAATACTAAAACAGCACTTAATAACGGTAAACCCACTATGAATTTCGGATTTGATGGCAGGTATTATCATAAAATCTATAGAAACTTTATTTGGGCAGGAAGAGCAGCAGCGGATTTTTCTTGGGGTGGACAAAAAATGATTTATTATCTAGGTGGTGTTGATGGTTGGATCGGTCCGAAGTTTAATAGTCAGAACAGACCGGCAGCAGATCAAACCTATGCTTTCCAAACATTAGCGGTGAATATGCGGGGATATCAGCAAAATATTGCCAATGGAAATAATGCCTTTGTAATAAATAGTGAGTTTAGATTGCCGGTATTCACAACTTTTATTGATAAACCGATCAATAGCGCCTTTATTAGAAATCTTCAATTGATACAATTTGTTGATTTAGGAACTGCCTGGAATGGTAAATATAATGGCATTAAGCGCCCAGGAGATGTGATATCGGCATCGAATACGCCTGTAGTTGTACGCGTAGATGCAGGAGGGCTTGGTCCTTTTGCAGGAGGTTATGGTTTTGGTGTTCGCAGTACCTTACTTGGCTACTTCTTAAAGTTTGATGCAGGTTGGCCTATGAAAGGATTTTTTATAGGAAAACCGGTGTATTATTTTGCAATGGGCTTCGACTTTTAATAACAGACTTGTGAACATGTGGCGTAACGGATTCCTTTTTTATCTTATACTCTTTGTAGGTGTATTGGTGCAACATGCCAACGCCCAACAAGTAAGTTTACAGGGTATAGTTCGCGATAAACAAAGCAATGAACCTGTTTCGTTCGCCTC
>JAIEQT010000121.1 GCA_019747455.1 Chitinophagaceae bacterium
TTGCTAAAACAAACGAAACTGCACATGCGATATTAGCCGGGAAAGTAGTTAAGTCTTTTATAAACAGGTATAAGCGAAAGGATGGTGGCATAGCTTACAACCTTTGGTCGGCCAGATGGGATGATAAAGCTCAGTTAATGTATTGCGTGGCAAGAGATACCAAGGAAACCATAGAACAAGGCTTACTATTACAAAAAAGCGAAGAGCGTTTCCGGGCATTGGTACAAGAAGCCTCTGATTTGATTGCGATCATAGATATAGAAGGAAATTATAGTTATGTAAGCCCATCCACTACTTCCATTTTAGGTATATTACCCGAAACGTTATTAGGCAAAAACGCATTCGATTATATTCATCCGGATGATAGAGAAAAAACATTACCCTACTTACAAAAAATTACGACGGAGAAAACAGTTAAAGTACCTCCTTTTCGATTTCAAAACAGTAAGGGTGAATGGCATTGGATCGAAACCGTTTTAACCAACATGTTGGATAACCACACCATAAAAGGTATCGTATCCAATGCAAGAGATGTAACAGAAAAAGTAAAGGAAGAACGACTGAGAAAGTTGCTGGAAAGCGTTATCACCAATACCCATGATGCTGTATTAATTACTGAAGCTGAACCACTCGATGAACCCGGTCCGCGTATTATTTATGTAAACGAAGCCTTTACCAAAATGACCGGCTATACCGCAGAAGAAGTGATTGGCAAAACACCCCGTATACTTCAAGGGCCGGCCTCAAACAAAAAAGCCCTTGCCGAACTAGGCAAGGCATTGCGTAATTGGGAGGCCCACGAAATAACTACCATTAATTACAAAAAAAACGGTGAGGAATTTTGGATAAATTTTACCGTTACTCCCGTTGCAGATGAAACCGGATGGTACACGCATTGGATAGCCATTGAGAGAGACGTTACGGAACAAAAAAATAAGGAACTGGAAAATGAATTTATTTCTAAAATAAGTTTAGCCTTTAATATCGATAATGATTTCCAAAAAGCTGCCGATGAACTATGCAAAACAGCAGGAAACTATGGCATATTCGACTGGGTTGAGTTGTGGACATTGAACCTGGAAGAAACTGAAATGCGTTTACTCAGTTATTATATAAAAGATGTTGAAAAGAAACATGGTTATGAGGAGAGCTATAAACTCAGTGCTATTAAAACCGGGGAAGGATTCTTAGGTAGATTATGGAAGGCCAGGAAATCATTGTTGATCGATGATATTGACAAAGCCGATTTCTTTCTTAATAAAGATTCCGTTACACATTTAGGCATAAAATCTCTCATAGGTATCCCACTTTTATTTAATGATAGAGTAATTGGGGTATTGAAATTTGGCACTAAAAATAATCCTGACTATTTGAACAGGTTACTCAAAATATCAAAACAGCTAGAAACTTTTATCGGCTCAGAAATACAAAGAAAAAGAATAGAGAGAGATCTGAGTTATCTGTTTGATGCCATTCCGGATATTATTAGCCTAAGCGATCTGCAGGGTAAAATATTAAGAATAAACAAAACGGGCTCCGAGTTACTGGGCTACACGCAAGAAGAAATTATAAACCAGGGCTTTGAAAAATTCATTCACCCCGATGATTTACAAATTGCTTACCAAGAATTAAGTAACCTGGGCGAAGGTAAGAGTACGTTTGGGTTCGAGGTTCGTTTCATTACCAAATCGGGCAAACCCATTTGGTTGAGTTGGTACTGTAAATCGAATGTTAAAGAGGGACTTATTTATGCCACCACCAAAAATATTACTAGAGAAAAATATTTAAGTGAACTTAATAAACAAACGCGCAAATTGGCCAGAATTGGAAGCTGGGAAGTAGATCTTATTAAAAATGAGATTTACTGGACCGACGAAGTACATGAAATACATGAAACCGATCCTGCATCCTTTACACCTACTGTTGCTTCTTCTATTCAATTTTATAAAGAAGAATTCAGACCTTCTATTGAATCATATGTAGCTACTGCCATTGAAACAGGTAAGTCTTTCGATTTTGAAGCAATTATCGTAACTGCAAGAAAACATGAGCGATGGGTTAGAACTATCGGCACAACAGAATTTAGTAATGGTAAGTGCACCAAAATTTTTGGAAGCTTTCAGGATATCCATGAAAAAAAGATGGCTGAAGAGCAATTAGCTAAAGCTTATGAAGAGAAAAATAATATTCTGGAAAGTATTGGAGATGCATTCTTTACTGTAAATAAAAACTGGATAGTTACCTATTGGAACAAACAGGCAGAAAAGTTCTTAAATCTACCAAAAGAAAAAATAGTAGGTAAAAATCTTTGGGAAGTGTTTGCAGATGATATTGATTCGCAGTTCTATCGTCAATACCAACATGCCATAAAAACAGGGGAAATTGTTCGTTTTGAAGAAAAATATCCAAGCCTTGGAAAATGGTTTGAAGTGAATGTGTATCCATCTGCAACAGGTCTTTCTATTTATCTCGCAGATATTACCTTACGTAAGGAGGTTGATGAGCGTTTGATACAAGCCAATGAACGTTTCGAAAAAATAACAGAAGCAACCAACGATGCCATTTGGGATTGGGATATTAAAAATGATACCCTTTACTGGGGAGATGGTTATAAAACTATATTCGGTTACGATGTAGATAGAATTACGCCCACCTTAGCCTCATGGACAAGTCATCTTCATCCGGAAGATGTGGAATGGGTAATCCAAAGCCTCAATACAGCTATCGAAAACGGACAAAATAGTTGGATGGCGGAGTACCGCTATAAACAAAGTGATGGGTCTTTTACTTATGTAAACGATAGAGGGCTAGTAATCAGAGATGCTAATAAAATAGCTATTAGAATGGTAGGTGCCATGACTGATATCTCAGAAAGGAAAAGCCATGAAGAACAACTGGTAGCTATCAATGAAAAATTAGAAATACAAACTAAAGAATTACAAAGATCGAATGAGGAGTTAGAGCAATTTGCCTTTATCACTTCTCACGACTTGCAGGAACCCTTACGAATGATTGCTAGTTATATATGGATCAGTTGAAAAGGAAATATGCAGATAAACTGGATGATAAAGCACTACAATACATTCACTTTGCAACAGATGGAGCTAGGCGAATGAAACAGATTATATTGGATCTATTACTGTATTCTAGAGCCAACAGACCTGATGAGCAAAAAGAACTGTTAAATTTTAATGAAATTGTATTAGAGTTCTTACAACTACGAAGAAAGTTAATTGCGGAAAAAAATGCCAGTATTAACTCAGGTAGACTTCCAGTAATGGAAACCTATACTGCCCCTATTACTCAGATATTTCATTGCTTGTTAGATAATGCGTTAAAATATGCCAAAGAAGATGTACCTCCTATCATCGATATTGATGTTAGAGAAACGACAGACCATTGGGAGTTTACCATTAAGGATAATGGCATAGGAATTGATCCTATATTTTTCGAAAAGATATTTATCATTTTCCAACGACTACATAACAGAAACGACTACGAGGGTACCGGTATAGGGCTATCCATAGCTAAACGCAGTGTAGAGTTCTTGGGTGGTAAAATCTGGTTAGAATCTGAACTTGGAAAAGGGACAACATTTTATTTTACCATCCCAAAAACTAAGATCTAAGTATTAAAAAAATATCTATGAGCGAACAAATCATAAATAGAAATAATATTAAAATATCAGGTTCGGGAAAACAACCTATGCTATTTGCACATGGATATGGTTGCGATCAACATATGTGGCGTTATATAACCCCAGCCTTTGAAAAAGAGTTTAAACTCGTATTATTTGATCATGTAGGCTCAGGAAAATCAGATCAAACCGCATATGATTTTGAGAAATATAAAACAGTTAAAGGATATGCAGATGATCTGATAGAAATCTGTGATACACTTAATCTTAAAGAGGTAATTTTTGTAGGTCATTCCGTGAGTAGTATCATTGGCGTTCTTGCCGCTGTAGAAAGGCCTGACTTATTTGATAAATTGATATTGATTGGCCCTTCCCCTTGCTATATAAATAAAACAGATTATGTAGGGGGATTTAAACAAGATGATATTGATGAACTCATCGCAACCCTAGAAAGCAATTACCTGGGTTGGTCGAGTTATATTACACCTGTTATCATTGGAAATCCTGAAAAAGAAGTGTATGCAGAAGAACTTAAAAATAGTTTTTGCAGCATGAATCCTGATATTGCCAAACAATTTGCGAGAGCAACTTTTCTGGGCGATAATCGGGAAGATCTTTTCAAAGTAACATCATCCACGCTAATTATTCAATGCCATCCCGATGTGATTGCCCCTGTTGAAGTTGGCATGTTTGTACATAAGGCAATACCGCAGAGCGAGTATGTACTTTTAAATAGCCCCGGTCATTGTCCGCACCTAACGGCACCCGAACAAGTTATTGCAAGCATAGAAGCTTATTTAAAAAATAAATCATTTGAAAACTAAATTGATTATAGAAGACGCAGAAGATCTTTACCAAAATGCTCCTTTTGGATATCTGACAGTACAATCAGATGGTCTTATTATTAATATCAATAGCACTTTACTACATT
The DNA here is from genome assembly GCA_019747455.1 of Chitinophagaceae bacterium. Classification (GTDB taxonomy): domain Bacteria; phylum Bacteroidota; class Bacteroidia; order Chitinophagales; family Chitinophagaceae; genus Sediminibacterium. The sequence continues at coordinate 4,569 of JAIEQT010000121.1, forward strand.
GGCTGGGATACGAACGCCAAGAAATTGAATTCCAAAAATCATTTCAGGATCTATTGATAATGGGCGATAAAATATACTACGAAACGCATATCATGCCCATGCTACTAGTACAAAATGAAATCGCGGAAATTAATATCCAACTTAAAGGAAAGGGATTAATACGGCTTCCTGTATTGATAAATGCTAAAAGAATTGTAGATTCAACAAACCAGGAATCTTTTTTTAGATTTTCCCTGTTAGATATCACCCAAAGAAGAAAATATGAGCTTGAGTTGATGAAAGCCAGAAAAGAGGCAGAAACAACGGTTCAACAGCTCAAAGAAATTAAGCAAGATCTGGAACAATTTGCTTATGTTGTTGCACACGACCTGAAAACACCATTAAGAAGTATTAAAGGCCTGTTAAGCATTATCAAAAACAAAGGAGACAAAATGGATAATACAAAAAAACAGGAGTACTTCAATGTTGTTATCAATGCTGCGGATGACATGTATAAATTAATTGATAGTTTATTGGAATATGCAAGAACCGGCAGCGTACAGGAAGAGATGCAAGAGGTTACAGTATCAGGTATTTTTAAAACACAATTAAACTTTTTTGAACAAGAAATAAAAAAACTTGGTGGACAAATTGAAACACACAGTACAATCAAGTATATCACGGTTTATCCTGTTTTGTTTCAGCAAGTACTTATGAATCTCATTAGCAATGCCATAAAATATCGTAGTGAAACACCCCCAATCATTCAAGTTACATGTAAAGACCAAAAAGGATATACTCTTTTTTCTGTAACAGACAATGGCATGGGCATTCCTACAGATCGCTTTGAAGCCGTTTTTAAACTATTCCGAAGCTTGAATCCAAACAATGACAGCAATGGTATTGGCTTGGCAATATGTAAAAAAATAATTGAGCTCCATGGCGGAACTATTTGGCTGGAATCTGAAATAGGAAAGGGTACAACATTCTATTTTACGATACGCAAAGACTAGTCTTTCAAACAAATAAATTCATATCTTAATGAGAAATAATTATTTTTACAGAAAAACAAATCTATTGATGTACTCCTAAACCAACTTGAAAAAAGAAGCTTTTCTCTATTTCAAACACAATTAAACCCCCAGATATGAAAGAAGAGATATTAAAAACCGCACAAATTCTGCTTGTAGAAGATAATGAGGGCGACATTTTACTAACGCTTGAAGCTTTTGAAGAAGGGAAATTTAAAACCAAGGTTAGTGTTGCTAGAAATGGGCGGGAAGCACTCGATTTTTTATACAAAAGAGCGGCATTCATAGATGCTCAAAAGCCCGACTTAATTTTATTAGACATCAATATTCCCATTTTTAATGGACACGAAATATTAGAAGAAATTAAAAAAGAGAATACCTTAAAGAAAATTCCTGTAATTATACTCAGTACTTCTTCGAATGAAAAAGATATTGAAAGAGCATATAATAATCATTGCAACAGCTACATAAAAAAGCCTTTAGAAATGGAAGAATTTATAAACGCAGTTTTAAAAATTGAAGAGTTTTGGCTTCAGCTAACAACATTAGCTAAATGAACAAACATCAAAACATAAAAAGATCTTTATCGGTAGCTATTTTGGAAGATAATGAGGCAGATTTTATATTACTTGAAGACTACCTGATAGAAACTTTTAAAACGGTACAGGTCAATAGATACTCTTTTTTAAAAGACTTTAAAGAATACATAGATAATAAGTCGGGAAACAATATTGACCTAATACTTTTAGATCTACACTTACCGGATTTATCAGGCTTTGCATTAATTCAAAAAATACTTTCCCTAAATGTTCAGGTACCCATTATCGTTTTAACGGGTTATACAGATCTTTCTTTAGCAAAAGAGAGTCTGAAACTAGGTATTGATGATTTTTTGATTAAAGATGAAGTAACCCCAAGTATTCTACATAAGAGTATAGAATTCGCATTTAGCAGAAGACAATATGTAAGTCATATAGAAGCACAAAACGAAAAACTCAGGAATATTGCGTGGACACAATCACACATCGTAAGAGCTCCCCTATCAAGGATTTTGGGTATTATCAATTTGATTGAAAATGAAAAGTATAATCTGGAAGATCTAGCATACTGGTTAAAACAACTAAGGGTTTCATCAGATGAAATGGATGCCATTGTTAGGAAAATTACAGACGAGGCACAAGAAATCCAATTGAATAAGAATAATGGATAGAACAATATTAATGATAGATGACGACCCGTTGGTTTGCCTGATTGCAGAGAAAATAATACGCAAGTTCAACTTAATACTTCTTTTGACATTGTTGATATATTCTGTATGAAAAGAATATTACCTATTATTATATTATCACAATTCTTTTGCACAACACTTTGGTTTGCGGGTAATACGGTGATTACAGAATTAGTTTCTAAGCTCAGACTTACTCCATATTTTCTTGCCCATATTACCAGTGCTATTCAATTCGGATTTATTAGCGGAACATTGGTTTTTGCTTTGCTCACCATTTCAGATCGGTTGCGCCCTTCGCTCGTTTTTGGTATAAGTGCCTTTCTAGCAGGGATTTTTAATCTTGGTATAACATGGGATCATATAGGTGGTATGCAAATTTTATTATTTCGTTTTTTAACCGGCTTTTTTCTGGCCGGCATCTACCCAGTTGGTATGAAAATAGCGTCTGATCATTTTCAAGCAAC
>JAIEQT010000434.1 GCA_019747455.1 Chitinophagaceae bacterium
ATCAAGTAAAAAAAGAAAGTTATTTGAATCGTATGTATCGAAAGTACGGTTGGATAATTTGGCTTATCCTTGCTATCTTAATACTGATTGAGTCGGAAAGAATTGATGGTATTAATCATTATTTTAAATTTCTAGGCTATATAATTTTAGCTCTTTTAAACATTCCCTGGAAAAAAGAAAAGATACCCTGTGTAGAACTTGATGACAATGGAATTAGTAATGTAATGCCTAATACTGGTGAGTTTACTCAATTACTATGGAAAGATATAACCAAAGTATTTTACACCACCGATGGAGGTATATCATTTTATCACGGCAGTGATTTTACATTTTTTATACCAATTAGGCAATTATCTGATGCAGATAAAAATGCCCTCATAGAAATTGTAAAGCAAAAACTTAGTCACGGTGTAATGGGGTTGGAGAAATTATAAGAAAGTCATTGGGCGGAACGTCAGGTCGTCAGAACGTCGGAGCGTCAGGTCGTCGAAGCTTACTTCTTTCCTTCCATCTTATTTACATACTCGAGGGTTCCTAATCTAAAGCGAAAAGGTATTTTTGTAGCTTTCTCTAATTGTAACTCTTTCTTACAGAAAAATCCCCAGTTTTTTACGGTGTAATCTGCAGGTATGAGCCGAATAGGTGTGCGATAAATACTATCAAGTTTTTGAGATCTAAGGCCAATACTTTGTATTTGCTGTTGGCAAAAGCAGTAAGGGGCTGCTTTTAAGAAGAAAATTACAAACAAACAAATTGTTTTACTGAGTTGCATGGTGTGAAATCTCTGTAAATTTACGCAGTTTTTAAATAATAGGATGTCGCTCAGTCAGTCTTTACAACAAAAGCTATTACAAAAATTATCACCCCAGCAGATTCAACTGATGAAACTGCTGCAGGTTCCTACTGCTAATTTAGAAGAAAGGATTAAGGAAGAGTTGGAAGAGAATCCTGCTCTTGAGCAAAGTGAAGAGGGACATGAAGATGAATTTAGTGAAGACCTCAAAGATGAATTTGAAAATTCAAACGATGATACCGAACCCGATGGTAGTGAAGATGATTATGATAGTGTAGATATCAGTGAATATGTGGTAGATGATGACGGTGAGATTGCCGATTATAGAACCAAAGATGATAATTACCCCGAAATGGATGATCAAAAAGTGATTCCTATACGGGTAGAAACTAGTTTTCATGAATTGGTATTGAATCAACTCGGCATGCTAGAGCTGGATGAACGTAGTTATAAAATTGCCGAACAAATTGTAGGTAGTTTAGACGATGATGGCTATTTAAGAAGAGAGCTTACTTCTATATCAGACGATCTGGCTTTTAGACAAAGCCTGGTAGTTACTGAAAAGGAAATAGAAGAAATTATTCAGCAAATACAACAATTTGATCCTGCCGGTATTGCTGCACGAGATTTACAAGAATGTTTGTTACTTCAATTAAAACGTAAGATAACAGAGGGAAAAAGTGTAGAGCTGGCCGTTCAAATTTTAAGTAAGTACTTCGAAGAGTTTACGAAGAAACACTACGAAAAAATTCAACGCAGTTTAAACTTAACAGATGAGCAGTTGAAAGAAGTTATTGCGCAGATTATTAAGCTGAACCCTAAGCCCGGTGGTAATATCGGAGAGATTAATAAAGCAGAAAGCTATATTGTCCCTGATTTTTTTGTGATCAATAATAACGGTAAACTAGAGCTTACCCTTAATGCTAAAAATGCCCCGGATCTTCGTATTAGCGAGGGTTATCGGGATATGCTGAAGGATTATGAGAAAGGAAGCAAGAAAGATAAAAGACAAAAAGAAGCAGTGCTATTCATCAAACAAAAAATAGATTCAGCTAAGTGGTTTATTGATATGATCAAACAACGACAGGAAACCCTGATCGGTACCATGAGCGCTATCATGAAGCACCAGCAAGAATTTTTTCTTACCGGTGATGAAACGGCTATGCGGCCAATGATATTAAAAGATATTGCTGAAATTACAGGTCTTGATATTTCTACGGTAAGCAGAGTAGCTAACAGTAAGTTTGTACAAACTGAATTTGGTACGTATCGGCTCAAATTCTTTTTCAGTGAATCATTAAGTACCGATAGCGGGGAAGAAGTGAGTACGCGCGAGGTTAAAAAAATATTGAGTGATATTATTGAAGCAGAAGATAAACGCAAGCCACTAAGTGACGAAGTACTTACGGAAATGTTGCAAGAGAAAGGATATAATATTGCCAGAAGAACCGTAGCAAAATACAGAGAGCAACTGAATATACCTGTTGCCAGGTTAAGGAAGGAGCTGTAGGAACGTCGGGTCGTCAGGTCGTCGGATCGCATTAGCTTTATTGAATTTGACGTTCTGAAGCTCTGACGTTCTGACGAAAAAAATATAACTAATGAGTAGCACCACTTTTTCAAAACCGTTACTTCTTTCCGCCAAAGTATTGGCTTATATACTTCATCCCTTATTCATACCTACCTATTTTTTTGCCTTTTTGATGGTTGCATATCCCTATGAATTTGCGGGTATTACCGAGTGGCAATTGAAGTTGCGATTATTTAGTGTATTTTGGTTAACGGCCTTCTTCCCGGCATTTGCTGTATTTTTATTATGGCGATTAAAATTTAGTGCAGGTATTTTGTTGCGTACACAAAAGGAGAGAATTGTACCCTATGTTATTACCATGTTTTTTTATTGGTGGATGTATTATTTAAGTAGAAATTTCACTGATCAGCCGGTAGTACTCAAATTCTTTTTTATGGGTATTTTTTTAACCACTGTATTCGGGCTTATTATCAATAATTACTATAAAATTAGTATGCATGCGATGGGAGCCGGAGGGTTAGTTACGGCTATTATTTTATCATCTTTTTTTTATGAAGCAGCTAACGGAGTAGCTATAGTTGTTGCTTTAATATCTTCGGGTTTAATTTGTACTGCTAGATTGATTACAAATGATCATGATACCAAAGAGATATATTTAGGATTGATCGTATCGATGTGCTCCCAAATGGGTGCTTATTTTTTTATCATGTAGTATCAAAAACTTACACACCTCACCTTATCCAGCGTGGAACTCCTGATTTTTAAGAAATTGGTATAAGCCATGGAAAGTTCTATACCTCCCCGCCAATTAGAAACGGTATTGAGTTTAGAGATATTGATATCATAACTCAACCCAATTGTAGTATGGTTAAAGCTCAATTTAATCACCGGTATTAAAGCATCATTCCATCTTAAAAAACTACCCATATATAGAATGGTAGGCTCCTGATCATCATAGGTACTTTGTGTGCTAAAACCATACAATACGCCTCCTATCATTTGCCTATTGCCTCCTTGCGTAAAATAATCTACAAATGCAGTAATATAATCCCTGTCATTTACTTTACCATTGATGCCAATATTCATACTATACCTTGGTGCAATAGAGCTTACTTCATTACTAATGACCGATTTTATTTTAGGATTGTTGGCATGCGCAATAGATCCTGCAACATAGAATCTTAACTCATTTGTAAAAACGGTTGTGTACGAAATACCGGTCCAGAAATCCCAGTAATTATAGCCATTTCCCTGCAATATTTGTGAAGTAGGGTTAGTGGCGCTATACCCACCATTGCGATACTGATCACCAAATTTTATTTGTGTAGGATCGAACTGACTAAATACGGGCCCACCCATAAACGCAACAGATAAATAGCTGTCATGTTCATCGCTTAACGACTTATGGTAATTTATAAAGGGTAATAACTGTGTGCGTTTCAAACGAATATCACCGGCTCCATCCATGCTCATTTGTAAACCTGTTGTGAAAAAATCGTTACTATTACTAACCGGGCTTTTGTATTCAACGCTAATTGATGTGGTTCTGAAAGGAACAGTAATGGATGCCCACTGATCTCTGTAAATACCGGATACCCGAAGATCTCCTTTAAATAATCCTGCCAAAGCCGGATTTCTCAAAACCGGCTGTTCATAAAACTGTGAGAAAGTAAAGTCTTGCGCAAATACCTTCAACTTAAAAAAAAGAAATAATATGAACAGTATTTTTCTCATTAACGTATGATAGCTACATTTCCTTTATACAATTGTGTTCCACCTTTTTCACATACTACTTCACATATATATACATATACATCAGGATTGGCTGCCACACCTCTTATCTTTCCATTCCAACCATTACCTGCGTCATTTGGTAATATATTTGTTTTTTCAAAAACTACTTCCCCCCAACGATTAAATACACGCAGGCTTTTAATATTTCTCACGCCTTTAGCCTGTACAAAAAATACATCATTAATACCATCTCCATCGGGTGTAAATGCGTTTGGAAGAAATACCTCAGTAGTAGGGCAAAATGTTTTGAAACAAACCGTATCGTTAGTAGTACAACCATACATATTGGTAGCGGCACAACTGATACATTCATCGAATACCACGCGCGCAATAGGGTTTGGACAACTCACGCAAGATAAATCGGCACCACCGCTCCATTTCCAACGAATAATATTGGCTGTAGCAGTAGTGGCATGTAGTTGTATTTTTGAACCTGCTACAAAGCTGCTGTCTTTGCCCACCTTTACCGGAGTAGGATTTCCTACTACAACGCGAACGGTTGCTGTATCAGTAAAACAATTATTCATATCTCTTCCTACCACTCTATATGCGGTAGTAGTTGTAGGAGTGGCAGTAGGGGTAGCGATAGTATAGTTGTTTAACCCGGATGCAGGTAACCATTGATAGTACGTTGCACCGCTAGCCCAAAGTCGAACACTTTGTCCCACACATATAGTATCTTCTGGTGCTACCTTAATTTTTATCTTATCTATTACTTGTATGTTCGTACTATTTACTTGTGTACAGCCAAATTCATTGTAACCAATTACTTTGTATTGGGTGCTCCGCAAGGGTTTTACTTTAACCGTTAAGCAGTTATTGCAAATAATATTTTCTTGCTGGTCTTTCCAAACAAAATTTGTTGCCCCGGCTGCTTGTAACTCCACGGTTTCACCGGCACAAATTTTTTCCGGTCCTGCTACTTTTACTTGCGGCACCGGGTGAATAGTGATTTGTTTAAGTGCTGAGTCATAGCATTTGTTTACGGTTGCAACAGTAAGCTTCACAGTATACTTTCCTTGGTCATAATATAAAATTCGTACAGTACTATCTGTGAAATTTTTGCCATTACCTAAATTCCATAGTCGAAGTATCACTGAATCGATCGAAGAGATTTCCGATTTGAATTCCATTAAACTATTCAAGCATGCCTCATTAATGGCGTTTATATTTACTTTGGGTAAATTATAAATGGGCACGTTATAAGTGCCGCTAACGGTATCGCTACAACCATATTTACCTGTTACAATTAACTCGGTTTTATGCGTACCGGTAAGGGTAAAATTAGAGCTGGCAGTTCTCGTATTGCTAATAATTTTTGAATCGGTTAGCCATCTATAGTCCGAAATACCGTGGGTTGCTATAGAACTATCTGTAAATTCAAAAATAGTATTTCCACATTCAAATATAGTTTTGGTAGTAAAGTTGGCTTTTACATTTTCCATCACAACAGAATCCGTTAAAGGTATTTTTATATGGCAGCCCGTATTACTGATAAGTGTAACAACAGGATGATAAATACCTGGTTTTATATACTGGTGGGTAATATTTTGTACACCTGTTTCAATTAAAGTACCATCACCAAAATCCCAAACAATACGATCGGTATATTGTACTGTAGGAGAAAATGTTACTTTAAAATTATTATTACAATAGATACCAGTTTTGAAATTTATTTTTCCCTGAGGGGAACGTATACTAATAAATGTACTATCTATAAAAGCACAACCACCTTTATTTACCGCTTCCATCTTCACCCAATAATCTCCGCCTTGTACATATGTAAATTGCGTACTATCTCCATATATAGTGGTGTCTGCCCCCATACGCCAACTTACTTTTGCGGCGGGTAATGATTCACTAACCAGTTTTACGGTAAAAGGAACACAGAAGCCATTTGTAGGATTGATGTTAGCTTTGCCCGGCTTTTCGCCAATTACTTGAATTTTTATACTGGTACTGTCTGTACATTTAAACCCATTAGCTGTTATGCTGCTGTAGAGACTAGGAATATAATTTCCGGGAGTTGTAAAAATATATTTGGTATTCGCACTACTATCGAATAGGGTATTGTTTAATAGCCATTTATATTGAATAGATGAATCCATATCGGTTTTTAGCAGTATAGTATCACCAATACAATAATTACTATTTAGCGGTTGAATAACAGTATGAGGAACTTTATTTAAACGAATAGTTTTTGTAATAACAGTATCTCCACAAACATGTTTTGCACTATGTGTAATGGTATATACTCCAGGTTTATTATAAGTGTGGGTAGGTGTTTGTGATGGGTTGGTAGTGGTAGATCCGTCTCCCCAATTCCAAAACTGTGCATTTGCTCCCGTGGTATTATTCATGAAGCTTGCCGTATAAGGGATACCACAAATAGCTGTATCTACCAGGTTATTTTTTATTTGTAAAGTATTGGCAATAGCATTGATAAACTGTATGGCAGTATCTGTACCACAAGTATTTGTTAGTATCAATTTAGGTTGTAATATACCATTGGTATTTCCGAAATAAGTATGTGTAAAACTACTATCGCTTAATAATAAAGAATCCTTGCCTAACTCAAATACTAATTTACTGGTATATGCAGAGCCAACAGTAGCCGGTGAAAATGAAACACGCAATGGGAAACAGCTATTTAACGGAGTGGCAATAAAGGAAGCAATGGGTTTAGACCTAACAGTGATTGTCTTATTCGTAAAGATAGTATCACAGTTGGAGAATGCTTTTAAGGTAATGGTATAACTGGTGTCTTTACCAGATGCACTGCCTATATAACTAATTGAGCTGGGATTGGCAATATTCGAGAAAGTTCCGTTAGCAAAATCCCAACTATAATGATAGTTGTTAATATTTGGCGTTGTATTGGTAAATAAAACGGAGCTACCGGCACATACTAACGTATCACTTATTCCGAATGAGGGAGTTGGTTTATCGATATATTGTATGGTAACGGTGTCGGCTGTAGCAGAACAATATCCGTTGATATGCCAGGCAAATTGATAATTACCCGGAGTTAAGCCAGATAATCCGGTATTGTTACGAGCGGCATCGATAAACGATATAATGGTTGGTCCGGTAACCTGTTTCCACGTACCACTTGCGTGTGTTGGCGTATTAGCGTAGAGTGAGAAGTTTATTGCGTT
>JAIEQT010000593.1 GCA_019747455.1 Chitinophagaceae bacterium
CAATTTAACAGGCGATCAAAATAGTAGTAATAATAGCTTAAGCAGTAGTGTTGCCATTGCAGCCGCTCCTGCAGCTTTAACAGGTGAAGGCGTAGTATGTAGCGGATCTGCTTTACTGCAGGTAATTAACCCATCTAACAATGCAAACTATTTTTGGTATACAAGTAATACACCCGGTTCTAATCCTATTACCACCAATGCGGTAATTAATGTTGCCAACTCAAGTACTGTGAATACTAGTACTGTTCCCGCCAATAGAACCTATTATGTAAGTAAAGATGCCAGAGCTACACTAGCTCCTGCAAACAAAACGGCATATCCTAATGGAGGTTACAACACATTTGCCGGCAATTTTATGAGTTTTAATGTAGCTACCCCATTAAAAATTGAAACCGTTCGTTTATTCATCGGAAGTCCCGGTCAAATTCGTTTTACAGTAGGTAGAAATATGGCTCCTGGTTCTAGTGCCGGTTCTTATACCTATAACCAAGAAGCTGTAACAACTATTGATGTATATCAAACAAGCCCTACAAATCCTACATTAGGTGCCAACGTTAATGACCCTGCTGATTCCGGTGCTGTTTATTTATTAAATTTGAATGTACCTACCAGTGGAGATAAGATTTTAATAGTTGAGTGTTTGAATGGAGCATCCATTTACCGAAATAATGGTATTTCCGGTACGATATATCCACTTGGAGCACCTGGTATCATGACCTGGACTGGCAATAGTGCTTCCTTATCTACAGGTGTAAATGCCAATCAGTTTTTCTATTTCTTTTATGATACAAGGGTTACAAGTGGTTGTCCGAGCCCGCTTTCATCAGCCATTGTAGCTGCACCCGATGCCGGCAACCCAAGTATTAGCTTAGTTGGTGATTCACTGGTGGCAAGCGTTTCAGGCGCTGCCTTTTATCAGTGGATGTTTAATGATACCGGCTTTATCAGTATTGGACAGAATAGATCTATAAAACCAACTCGTACAGGTAATTATAAAGTAATAGTGTCAGACCGTTTTACTTGTTCAAAAACATCGGCTAATTTCAATTATACTGTTACTGCAGTAGTGAATGCTTCTTCGCAAGAAATTGGTTTAAAAGTTACACCAAATCCAAGTAACGGATTATTTCAAGTAAGCTTTGATGTTACACGCAGGGCCGATTTACTCTTAGAAGTATTAAATGCTTCCGGACAAAACATGTACCGAAATACACAACCTAATTTTATAGGAAGATATAATAAACAAATCAATCTGCCTCAACCCGGTAGCGGTGTATACTTGCTGAAAATAACGCATGATAGAAAAGTGTATACCGAGAAGATTATTATACAACGTTGAGATAGCATTTTATAGATGGAAATCCTCCCGCTGAAGCGGGGGGATTTTTTATTCAATATATTCCTTATATTTAAAAAAACCTTTTTTATGCTTGAACCATGGAGGCAAGGTGTCATTACCAAAATAGAAAATATTACTAGTAGTACCCGAAGATTCTGGATTCAAATACCAGAGGTACAAATTATTTATTCCATGAAGCAAATGTAGGTACAAGCTTCCCGCTACGCGGGCCCCAAGGCAAATTCACATTACCTGCATCAATAGAAAAAGATCTTTATTTTATTTGTACGGGTACAGGTATTGCCCCATTCCGATCAATGGTAAACCATATTCATAAACATCAAATACCGCATGAAAAAATTCATTTGATTTTTGGTTGCAGATTATTTGATGATAGTTTATATGAAGCCGAATTAAAAGCACTTGAAAAAGAGCATCTTCATTTCTATCACTACCCTTGTTTTTCTCGGGAGGCTAATGTTCCCGAAGGAAAATACAAAGGATATGTACACCAGGTATATGAGGATATCATCGCCAAAACAAAGGCAAAATCTGAAAATCTTCCACCGGCACATTTTTATTTATGCGGATGGAAGAATATGGTTGATGAGGCCAAACAACGAATCGTTGCATTAGGCTATGATAAAAAAGATATTCACCTGGAATTATACGGTTAATCAATAGCTTGTAAAACCATCTGCTTCACGGCGGTAAGAGGCACTCTTTCTTGCGTCATGGCATCTCTATGGCGAATAGTAACCGTACCATCTTCTTTGGTTTGATGGTCGATAGTTACACAGAACGGGGTACCTATCGCATCCTGCCTACGATAACGTTTTCCGATGGCATCTTTTTCTTCATAAAAGCATTTAAAAGAAGTTTTACAACTATCTAATAACTCTTTAGCTATTTCGGGTAGACCATCTTTTTTAAGTAAGGGCAAAATAGCCAGCTTCACAGGAGCTATTTTAGCAGGAATTTTCATCACAACACGGCTGTCTGTAGTACCATCTTCCTTTGCTATAGTTTCTTCTTCATAAGCGTTACTTAATATCAATAAAAACATCCGATCTAATCCGATAGATGTTTCTACAACATAGGGTATATAGTTGCCAAAGGGCTTTCCTGTTGTTTCGTCGATATCGTTGTCAAAATATTGCTGCTTTTTTTTGCTGTACGTTTGATGACTCTTCAAATCAAAATCGGTACGGCTATGTATGCCTTCTACTTCTTTAAAACCAAACGGAAAATCATATTCTATATCTAAAGCGGCATCTGCATAATGCGCCAGCTTCACGTGATCATGATAGCGATATTTTTCGGCAGCAATACCTAAACTTAAATGCCATTTTAATCTTTCTTCTTTCCAGAAATTATACCATTGCATCTGTGTGCCGGGGCGAACAAAAAACTGCATTTCCATCTGTTCAAACTCACGCATACGGAAAATGAATTGACGCGCTACAATTTCATTCCGAAAAGCTTTACCTGTTTGTGCAATACCGAACGGAATTTTCATCCTGGCTGTTTTTTGCACATTTAAAAAATTTACAAAGATACCTTGTGCTGTTTCGGGTCTTAAATAAATAGTATCGGCGTCTTCTGCCACAGAACCTAACTGGGTTGAAAACATGAGATTAAATTGACGAATATCCGTCCAGTTAGCAGTACCACTTACGCTACAAACAATATTTTCAGCTACTATTAATTCTTTTAATCCGGCATAATCATCCTCTGCTAAGAATTTTTCCATGACAGCAATTAATCCTGCTGCCTTGGCGCTTTCACCTTTCTCCCTTAAAAGATCTGCTTTTGCTTCTATCAAGTGATCGACCCTATACCGCTTTTTGCTGTCTTTATTATCGATCATAGGATCGCTAAAATTATCAACGTGCCCACTTGCCTTCCAGGTTGTAGGATGCATGAATATAGCAGCATCGATACCCACAATATTATCATGCATTTGGGTCATGCTCTTCCACCAATAATCGCGGATATTCTTTTTTAATTCACTTCCATAGGGACCATAATCATACACCGCACTAAGACCGTCATAAATTTCACTACTCGGGAAAACGAATCCATACTCTTTGGCATGGGATATAATAGCTTGGAATCGATTATCTGTATTACTGCTCATAGAGCGGCAAAAATAAGGCTATTCGCGCTTTACCTGAAAACCTTACTGTAATTTCTCATTATCTCTATGCCTATTGGCATCCCGTAAGGTTTTTTTCTCCATATTTTTCTGAAAAGCTTCGGTAAGGTTCACACCTGTTTGATTTGCTAAGCAAAGCAGAACCCATAATACATCTGCCATTTCATCTGCTAAATCCGTTTTTTTATCCGATTCTTTAAAAGACTGTTCCCCAAATTTGCGTACCATTATCCTACTTAATTCACCTACTTCTTCAACCAAAATACCTAAATTGGTTAGTTCATTAAAGTACCGAACACCAATGGTTTTAATCCATTGATCTACTTGTTTTTGGGCTTGATCGAGGGTCATTGGAAAAGGTTGTAGGTTATAGGGAATAGATTATAGTAGCGTAAAACTAATCAAGAATTTCCGTTCATTACTATTTACTTATTTCTAACAAAACCCTATCCTCTATAACCTATAACCTATCGCCTATCACCTATCACCTATCACCTATCGCCTATCATCCTTACTCTCTTCTCTTGGAATCTATCCAAATCGTTACCGGACCATCATTTATTAATGACACTTGCATATCTGCGCCAAAACTCCCTGTAGCAATCGGTTTGGGCAACAGGGTATTTAACACATCAATCATTCTTTCATATAGCGGAATGGCAATTTCCGGCCTGGCCGCTTTTATATAAGAGGGTCTATTTCCTTTTTTAGTAGCCGCATGTAAGGTAAATTGACTAATCAATAGAATGCTCCCACCCATATCTTGCACACTCTTATTCATCACCCCCTCTTCATCATTAAATATGCGGAGACCCACCATTTTGTTGCACAGCCACAGTATATCCTCTTCAGAATCTGTTGTTTCAATACCAACCAATACTAATAAACCGCTATCAATAGCCCCAATAAGGGCATTATTTACTCTTACGGAGGCTTCTTTAACTCGTTGTATTACTACACGCATGCTATTATCTTTTATCCGAAATTTGAGGAATGAAGATAGATATAAGCGGGGAAATTATTTTTCAGACGGCGCGCAGCGGTGGCAAATGCGGGCAAAATGTAAACAAGTTGGAAAGAAAAAAAATCAATAGGCATAACCCCAACTAAGAATGATGCGCAAAATTTTTTTTATAAGTTGTTTACTCATTTTAAAAAATATGGTTACGGGGCAACCCGGTAATACCACTGCCATCATTTTTAATCTGAAATTCAATCAATCCCCCTTTCAACTCGAGAAAGAATTTACAACAGATGCCGGTGAATCTATTCAAGTATATAAAATGAAATTTTATATTTCAGGATTGAAAGGGATAAACACAAAAGGCGATACCATACTATTAAGCAAAGAACATTTTCTAATTGATGCAGCCGATAGCGGTTCGCAAATAATCAAAATACAAGCACCTTCTTTACAGCATTTCATTTTTACTGTTGGTGTAGATAGCATAAGAAACACAAGCGGCATTCAAAATGGAGTATTAGATCCGGCAAAGGGTATGTTTTGGACCTGGAATAGCGGATATATTATGGCTAAAATGGAAGGGATATCGAACCAGGCAAATACGGCAGGGAAAAGGTTTACGCATGATATTGGAGGGTTTAAATATCCTTTTAATAGTACTCGAAAAGTATTACTAAAAGTTCCTCAAAACAAGATTAACAATAGATCCGTATATATTGAAGTAAATTTGGCTAAATGGTTTACCGGTAAATACTCGATTTTATTGAAGGAACAACCCATTTGTCATACACCAAGCATATTAGCCATGCAACTAGCAGATAATTTTGTAACCAGCTTTGCAACTTTAGAAAACTGATGCGGTCAAAAAAAACAAATATTCTGGTATTATTACTATTCATGTGTTCAGCATGGATCACAACGGATCGTTTTATATGGAAGCCAAAACCGATAAAATTTGAAACCCCAAAAGGTTGGCCGCAGCCCGTATATGATTTCACAAAAAATCCGTTAACCCAAGAAGGTATATTGTTAGGTAAAACCATCTTCTACGACCCGCAAATCAGTAAAGACGGAACGATCTCTTGTGGTAGTTGTCACCAACAGTTCGGTGCTTTTAATACGTATGATCATAATTTAAGTCATGGTTTAGAAAATATGCTTACTACCCGTAATGCCCCTGCCCTATTAAATTTAGCTTGGCAAAAAGAGTTTATGTGGGATGGTGGCATTAACCATTTAGATCTCCAGTTTTTGGCACCACTTACTGCCCATAATGAAATGGGTGAAACGGTAGAGCAGGTAATCACTAAAATGCGAGCATCAGCGCAATATAGAAAAATGTTTAAAGCAGCTTTCGGGGATGAAATCATTAGTACAGAAAGAATTGGTAAAGCTATCAGCCAGTTTTTACTCACACTAGTAAGTAATAATAGTAAATACGATAAAGTAAAACGAGGAGAAGAAAAATTCAATTTACCGGAAGCTTTAGGGTATGAAATTTTTAAACAAAAATGTATTAGTTGTCATACAGAACCTTTTTTCACCGACTTCAGCTATAGAGAAATTGGCATACCTGAAGATGCCTATTTAAAAGATAAGGGGAGAATGAAAGTAACGGGGTTATCAATAGATTCTTTAAAATTTAGGGTTCCAAGCTTAAGAAATGTAGCTGTGAGTTTCCCTTATGGGCACGATGGTCGCTTTTATTCATTGATGAATGTTTTTGAGCATTATCGTCAAAATATGGTAGTTACAAAAAATACGGATCCCAGCTTACAACATAAACTGGCTTTAAGTAATTATGAAATCGGACAGTTAAAAGCTTTTTTAGGAACACTTACCGATTCTGTATTTTTACAAGATTCTCGGTTCGCACCTCCCGGAATAAATAATGGGAAACCACCAGTAGATAACCATTAATAAACAAAAGTAACTTTCTACGTACTAATGGCAGGGATTAAACAACTAGCTTCTCAAACACTTTGGTATGGAGTACCCACCATTGCCAATAGGTTTTTAGGATATTTAATGAACTTATCCTTACCACTTTTTTTTGCACAACCAGCAGTAACAGCAGACCTTACGCAGATCTATGCTATGATACCTTTTTTGAACGTATTATTCACGTATGGGCTAGAAACGGCTTATTTTCGTTTTAGTAAAGAAACCGATCAGCATAAATTATATAACACATTATCTCTTTCCTTACTTGGTTCTACCATTTTATTTACAGCGATCGTTTTACTCTGCAGGGATTATATAGTACAATGGTCGAACATGGAAGCGCATCCTGAATTCATTACGTGGATGATCGCTATTCTTTTTTTTGATGCACTTAGTACCCTAGCATTTGCAAGATTAAGGCAGGAGAATCGACCCAAGAAATTTGCTTTTGTTCGTATGTCGAGTGTTGTACTCAATCTATTGAGTGTAATTATATTCCTGGGGGTTATTCCCTCTTATGTTCATCATCACCCAAATAGCCATTTGGCTTGGTTTACTAATAATAATGTAGGTATTGGTTATTATTTATTAGGCAATATGGTAGGTAGTGCACTTACCTGTATTTTATTATTTACTGAGTTCAAACAGATCCGATTTAAATTTGATTTTACCATTTGGAAAAAAGTGCTCCGATATAGCTACCCATTAATTATTGTGGGTATGGGAGGCATGATTAATGATATGTTGAGTAGATTGATATATCAGCATGTGGTTGATTTACCAGTTAATGAAGCCAAACACGAATTAGGTGTATTTGCTAATATTTATCGCATCGCTGTACTTATTACGATCATGATTCAGGCATTTAGAATG
>JAIEQT010000168.1 GCA_019747455.1 Chitinophagaceae bacterium
TATTAGCGAAGGCTTCTAAGTAGCCTTCAGGATGGCCGCCGGGTGTTCGGCAATTCAATGTGGCATAGGAAGATAAACGATCCCCATAATTACTTCCGGCACGTAAAATTTGAGTGGGTGCATCTAACCATTTTACAAGTAATGTATTAGGCTCCATCTGCGCCCATTCTAGTCCGCCTTTCTCTCCGTATACTCTTATTTTTAATGCATTCTCTTCACCTGCTGCTACCTGCGATGCCATGAGTACGCCGGCAATACCATTATCAAAACGTAAGAGTACGCTGCCATCGTCATCCAGCATTCTGCCTTCTACCATAATATTAAGATCGGCGCAGAGCTTTGTAATTTTCGCACCGGTAATATATTCCGCTAAATGCGCGGCATGTGTTCCGATATCTCCCATGCTACCTGCTTTACCCGATTTTTTAGGATCGGTACGCCAAGCGGCTTGTGCATTACCTTCCCGCTCGCTGAGTTTACTCAACCATCCTTGCGGATATTCTACCCATACTTTTCTGATCTTCCCAAGTACGCCATCGGCTACCATGGCTTTTGCCTGTTTTACCATGGGGTAGCCGGAATACGTATGTGTTAAACAAAGTATCAAACCGGTTTCTTCTACTTTAGCTTTTAGTTGCTTTGCTTCTTCGAGTGTGAACGTGATAGGCTTTTCAATTACAACGTTGAAGCCATGCTCCAATGCCATCATAGCCGGCGCAAAATGCGCGAAGTTGGGTGTAACGATCGTTACAAAATCCATGCGCTTATCGGCAGGTAATGCAGCTTCTTTGGTGATCATTTCATCATACGTAAGGTAGGTGCGTTCCTGCGGCAGGAAAAGCATTTCGGCCGACTCTTGTGCTATTTGCGGGTTGATGCTTAATGCGCCACATACTAATTCAATCATGCCATCCATATTGGCGGCAAGGCGATGTATTGCACCGATGAAAGCATCTTTGCCTCCACCCACCATACCCATTCTTAATTTTCTTCCCATAGTTTTTTATTTGAAGGATTTAAAAGTAAAACAATTCACCGATTATTTTTTTCATTCCTGTATTTCAATTTTTTTTAAACAGAACATACAGTATATTTATTGCTCCATTGCTATATGAATCAAAAATCTAACAGGCGTTCGGCTTTAAAAGTTTTATTAACCGGATCTGCGGCTCTCGCTGCGGCTCCACTTATACCTACCAGTGCGGCCTGTTCTCCTTCAACCCAAAGTTTAAAAAATAATATTCAACACGCGGTATGCAGGTGGTGCTTTAATGATTTAACCGTAGATCAGCTTTGCATGGAAGCCAAAAAAATAGGGATCAAGGGAATTGATTTAGTGGGTCCTAAAGATTGGCCTACTTTACAGAAATATGGATTGGTATCGAGCATGTGTAATGGCGCAGAGATCAGTTTGGTAAAGGGTTGGAACGATACCTCACTACATGCCACATTGATTAAAAATTATACAGAACATATTGCATTGGTAGCTGCGGCAGGGTATAAAAATCTGATTTGTTTTAGTGGTAACCGTAATGGCATGGATGATGAAACCGGATTGAAAAATAGTGCTGAAGGTTTAAAACAAATAATGGCATTGGCTGAAAAGAAAGGTGTGATCATTCAAATGGAATTATTGAATAGTAAGGTAGATCATAAAGATTATATGTGTGATAGAACTGCCTGGGGTGTTGAATTGTGTAAGCGTATTGGTTCTCCTAATTTCAAGTTATTGTATGATATTTATCATATGCAAATAGATGAGGGTGATGTGATTCGTACGATAAAAAACAACAAGGATTTTATCGGGCATTATCATACAGCCGGTGTACCGGGAAGGCATGAGATAGATGACACACAAGAATTATTTTATCCTGCTATTATGCGAGCGATCGTTGAAACGGGCTTTACAGATTTTGTGGCGCAAGAATTTATGCCTACAGCAAAGGATAAGTTGGCGAGCTTGAAGAAAGCAGTAGAGATTTGTGATGTGTGAGAGAATCGTCATTCGTCAGGTCGTCGGGACGTCGGGACGTCGGGACGTCAGACGGATGACGATCAGACGACCCGACGAAAAATTTTTGTAATTCATAATTCATAATTCTTAATTCATACTCAAAATGGCTGATCAAAATTTCGATGCAATTGTAATTGGTTCTGGTATTAGCGGCGGCTGGGCTGCTAAAGAGCTAACTGAAAAAGGGCTTAAAGTGTTGATGCTAGAAAGAGGCAGAAACATTGAGCATATCAAAGACTATGTGAATGCGAATAAAGAAGCGTGGGACTATGAGCACCACGATCGCAAAACGCAAAAGATGATTGCCGACCAGCCCGTACGCAACAGAGATTATCCTTTAAATGAATCTACTTATAAAATGTGGGTAGATGAGAAGGAAAGTCCATATACCGAAACCAAGCGCTACGATTGGTTCAGAGGTTACCATGTAGGCGGGAGATCATTGATGTGGGGTCGTCAGAGCTATCGCTGGAGCGATCTTGATTTTGAAGCCAATGCCAAAGATGGTATTGCCATCGATTGGCCTGTTCGTTATAAAGATATTGCCCCCTGGTACGATTACGTAGAAAAATTTGCGGGCATTAGCGGTAACCGTGATGGATTGTCTGTTTTACCTGATGGACAATTTCTGCCTCCTATGGAAATGAACGTAGTGGAGAAAGATGTTGCTGCGCGATTAAAAGCATACTATCAAGAGCAGCGCCACATGATCATTGGTAGAACAGCAAATATTACCCAAGCACATGAAGGTAGAACAGCTTGCCAGTTTAGAAACAAATGCTGGCATGGCTGTCCGTTCGGAGCTTATTTCAGCACACAATCATCTACGCTGCCCGCAGCTATGAAAACAGGAAATCTTACTTTGAGACCCTGGAGTATTGTAACTAAAATTTTATACGATAAGGATAAGAAGCGTGCAACAGGTGTAGAAGTATTGGATGCTGAAACAAATAAGACTTACGAATACAAGGCCAAAATTATTTTCTTAAATGCTTCTACCCTCAACTCGGCGTGGATATTGATGAATTCGGCAACTGATGTATGGCCTGATGGTTTGGGAAGTAGCAGCGGTGAGTTAGGTCACAATATCATGGACCACCATTTAGGTGTAGGTGCCGGTGGTAAGGTAGAGGGTTTTGAAGACAAATATTATTTTGGTAGAAGAGCCAATGGTATTTATATACCCCGTTATCAGAATCTTGGTGGTAATAAAAAAGATTATCTGCGTGGCTTTGGTTACCAGGGTGGTGCAAGCAGAAGCGGCTGGGGCCGACAAATTGCCGAGCTTAGCATTGGTGCTGATCTGAAAGAAGCATTAAGCGAACCCGGTGGATGGTCGATGGGTATTGGTGGCTTCGGTGAAGTATTACCAAACCATGATAATAAAGTTACGCTTAACAAAAACGTAAAAGATAAGTGGGGTTTGAATGTGTTGAATATTGATGCGGAGTTGAAAGAGAATGAATTGAAGATGCGTAAAGATATGCAAGCCGATGCTATAGAAATGCTTACCAATGCAGGACTTAAAGATGTGAAAGGATATGATGGAAATGCGGTATTAGGAAGAGGTATACATGAAATGGGAACAGCGCGTATGGGTGCCGATCCTAAAACATCTGTTGTAAATAAAAACAATCAGATATGGGATGCACCAAATGTGTTTGTTACAGATGGTTCATTCATGACTTCAGCCGCTTGTGTAAACCCATCGCTTACTTATATGGCATTTACAGCTCGTGCAGCTGCTTTTGCTGTGGAAGAATTAAAAAAACAAAATCTCTAACCCGAAACTCGAAACCCGAATCTCGTAAACTAATATAATATGAACAGAAGAGAAGCCTTATCTAGTGTAGCCCTTTTATTAGGGGGCAGTATCATAGGAGCAGAAATGTTTTTATCGGGCTGTAAAAATGCAGCAACAGATGCTGTAGCTTTTACTCCGGAAGATATAGCGCTGCTCGATGAAGTAGCGGAAACCATTCTACCTAAAACAAATACCCCGGGTGCTAAAGAGGCCAAAGTAGGTGCTTTTATGACCGTTATTGTGCGTGATTGCTATAAACCCGAAGAAGCCAAAGTATTTATGGAGGGATTGAAAAAGCTGGAAGAAGAAAGCAAGAAAAAACATAGTAAAGGATTTATAGAAAGTAATGCCGAAGAAAGAAAAGCTTTGCTTACTGCTTTAGATGCAGAACAGAAAGCATTTCAGGAAAAGAAAAAGCCGGATGAGCTACCGCATTATTTCAGGATGATGAAAGAGCTTACCATATGGGGTTTCTTTACTTCGGAAGTGGGCGCAACGCAAGTATTGCGTTATGTAGCAGTGCCGGGTAAATATGAAACCATCGATTACAAAAAAGGAGATCGTGCGTGGGCTACTTAGAAATCTTCAATCTTCAATCTGTGAGAAGTATAGTCAGATTAACGATTCCAGATTGAAGATTATCAACAACACGTATCTCGAAACCCGAAACTCGTATCCCGAAACTTTATATCATGCATAATCGTAGAGACTTTTTAAAAACAGCGGGCTTAGCTACCGCAGCTGTAACATTACCTTTTGCCGGAGAAAATAATTTGTTAGCCAATATGGTGGCACCCAAAAAGCTACCTGCTTTTGGTATTCAATTATGGACGGTGAAAGAAGCTATGTCGGCCGATCCTAAAGGAACCTTGAAAAAATTGGCGGAGGCCGGCTATAATCATGTAGAAAGTTTTGAAGGGCAGAAGGGCATGTTTTGGGGTATGAAGAATACCGATTTCAAAGCCTATTTAAAAGATATAGGGTTAACGATCCATTCGAGCCATTGCCAGAACACAGTAGAGTTTGAAAGAAAAGCGGCGGAAGCGGCAGCTATTGGCATGAAGTATTTAATATGTGCGTATAAGGGGCCGCAAAAATCGATAGATAATTTCAAGGCGTTTGCGGATGAGTTTAATAAGTGCGGAGAGATTGCCAAGAAAAATGGAATTCGTTTTGCGTATCACAATCATGATTATTCATTCAAACCCATGAATGGTGAAGTGCCGCAAGATGTGATGATGAAAGGAACAGATGCTTCCCTGGTAGATTTTGAGATGGATATTTACTGGGTAGTGGCAGCCAAAGAAGATCCGCAGGCATGGTTTAAAAAATATCCGAATAGGTTCCGTTTATGTCATATAAAAGATCAAACTAAAAGCGCAAATGGTGGTATTGAATCTTGTGTACTTGGTAAGGGAGCCATAGATTTCAAAGTCATTTTAAAAACAGGTAAGGCAGAAGGGTTGCAGCACTTCATTGTAGAACAAGAAGCCTTTACCGGCACCAATCCTGTAGAAGCTGCTATGGCCGATGCAGGGTATATGAAGGAGTTTAGGATTTAGATACGCGTTGCGGATTACGAGATGCGTGCTTTGAGATAAGATTTATTAACCACAGATAACACAAATTCTCTTCACAGATTACACGAATTATTATTCCTTGCTATCTGTGTCATAATCTGTACAATCTGTGGTTTAAAGATATCCTTCGATTAAAAATTTCTATATTCTCTCTTCACAAACTGATTGGCTTCATCGAAGTTGGTAATTTTCATGTTCGGGCCATCCCATAATAATTTGATACCTCTACCGGGTGTTGCTCCATTTTTCTGAATATCGTATGCGCGAATGGCGAGGTTACCCATAAGTACACTTTCTGTTAGTGGTCCGGCAACATCGAAGTTAGAGCTCAGTTCATTGGCTTTATCGGAGCCATATCCTGCGATAGCGGCTTCTACCCATGCGGCATAATGTCCTTCAGCACTACCCGGTACACGGGCGATGGTTTGTTTTACTACTTTTTCTTTTGCGCGTGAGGTAGGTAATAGGTTAGGGATAGCGCCATAGGTACCACACATCATGCTTCCTTTGGTGCCTATGAAAATGGTGCCGTTGCCACCATCGCCCATCATTTCGTTCGGACCTAGTTCTGCAGGGCGTTCGGGGCGGATACCACCATCCATCCAATGCAATTTTAATTCCGGTTTTTTTCTACCTTCTTGTTTAAAGGTGAGTGTAATATGTGAAGCTATGGGACAACTTTCGGGGAATTGGGCACGCGTCCACGGTTGGGTGTAACGGGTAGCCACACTACATTCTGCAGAGATAGGATAGCCCAGATTTAAAACAGCAAAGGCAGGTGCCATAATATGGCAGGCCATATCACCTAGGGCACCGGTACCGTAATCCCACCAGCCACGCCAGTTGAAGGGAAGTAATCCATCTACATAATCTTTTAGCGGAGCAGTACCAAGCCATAGATTGAAATCGAGTTCGGGTGGAATCGTACCTTTTTTGGTAGGCCATCCAATGCCTTGAGGCCAAACAGGCCGATCGGTATAGCAATACACCGTATGTACATCACCTAATAGTCCGGCTCTATACCAGTCTACGAGTTGACGAACACCATCGCCTGAGGCGCCTTGGTTACCCATTTGGGTAACTACTTTATATTCATGCGCGGCTTTGGTAAGCATACGGGCTTCATAGATATCGTGTGTAAGTGGTTTTTGAACGTATACATGTTTATTGAGTTGCATAGCAGCGAGGGCTTGCGGCGCGTGCATATGATCGGGGGTAGATACGGAAACGGCGTCGATATTTTTATGTTCTTTATCGAGCATTTCGCGATAGTCTTTATAGTATTTAGCGTTCGGAAAATCTTTGCGCGATTTAACAGCCTGGCGATCATCAACATCGCATAGAAAAGCGATATCGGCTTTGCCACTTTTATAAAAATTAGCGATATCGCTTTGTCCTTTTCCACCGGCTCCGATACCGGCTATTTGCAGGTTATCGCTTGGGGCTATGAAACCTTTGCCCAGTACATGACGTGGCACGATATAGAAACCAGCTGCTAAGGCGGTATTGCGTAAGAAATTTCTTCTGGAAGAATGGACTTGGTTGCTGATTGAATGTTGTTTTTTCATGGCAAATAGTTAGGGGTATGAATATACGGAAAAAGGTGTTTAGTTATTAAGTTATTGGGTTACTAGGTTATAGGAGAAAGGTGATAGGTTATAGGTAATATGGTGAAGGGATGAAGGAAGAAAATATGTTGAATCGCAAGACCCCGAAGGGGTCGAATAATTATAGAGAGAGGTAAAAGGTTAAAGTACGACCCCGAAGGGGTCGAATAATTATAGAGAGAGGTAAAAGGTTAAAGTGCGACCCCGAAGGGGTCGAATAATTATAGAGAGAGGTAAAAGGTTAAAGTACGACCCCGAAGGGGTCGAATAATTATAG
>JAIEQT010000257.1 GCA_019747455.1 Chitinophagaceae bacterium
AACTTGTTTGTAGCCGATGCGGCTAATAACAGGGTTTTACGTTTTGCTCCTGGTTCTACGATAGGTTTTCCTGTAGCAGGTGGCAATGGTAATGGAAACGGAGCGAGCCAGTTAAGTAATCCTAAAGATATTTGGGTAGATGCTAACGGATTTATTTATATAGCCGATGCCGGTAATCATCGCATTCAAAAATGGGGACAAGGGGCAACAAGCGGACAAACCATTGCGGGGGGATTTGGGCCAGGTAGCGATTCATTGAGTTTAAATAGTCCGCAAGCCGTGTTTGTAGACCAGCAATCAAATGTTTATGTTGCCGATTCAGGTAATCATCGGATACAAAAATTTACGCCCGGAAATTTCTATGGCGTTACTGTTGCTGGTGGACAAAGAAAAGGCAATTATGCAGTACAACTGAACCAGCCGCTAGATGTTTGGGTAGATGCGGTTGGAGATATTTATGTATTGGATGCAGGAAACCATCGAGTACAAAAATGGACGGCTAAAGAAGGATATGTTTCTACGATTGCAGGAAGTAGCTCAGGTAATTCGGGGAGTTTCAATGATCAATTTAATTTTCCTTCGGCCATGGCTTTTGATCCATCCGGAAATTTATTTGTATTAGATGAAAGAAATTTTCGGGTAAAAAATATACCAACTATTCAGGTATCGAATACTTATGCGCCTCAGTTTCAAGGTAACCACAGTGCCTCTGCATACTCATTTACCGGATGCCGACAAAATTCGAATAGCGTTTTTGTCAATGCTAATGCACCGATTATCGTAACCGGTAATACACAAATTTGTAAGGGTGATACAGCTACTTTGAAGGTTACAGGAACATCTAATTATTCATGGTTACCCACTACAGGTTTGATAAAGGTGAATGATAGCACTTATAGAATTAAAGCAGATAGTTCAACTTATTATGGTGTTAGTTCAACTAACGATAGTGGTTGTGTTTCTTTCACTAGTGTAAGTATCAAAGTAAGTCAACGTATTTTACCCTTTGTTACAGCTACTAATTGTGCAGACTCTAATGCCTCAAAATTAACAACAAGATTAGTTGGTGGGTTACCCGCTCATTTATTATGGTATAATGCGAATAACCAGTTAGCCATCAAACTACCTAGCTGGGTAAATACCGCAACAACAATTGCGGGGGGCAATGGAACCGGTAATTCGAATGCACAATTTAATTTACCATCGGGTGTTTTTGTAGATGAAAAAGGAAATATTTATGTAGCTGATGCTGTGAATCACCGTATACAGATGTTTAAGCCTGGTGAGCAAACCGGTAAAACTGTGGCAGGTGGAATGGGGCCCGGTAATGGGAGAGATCAGTTAAACTATCCTACAGGAGTATATGTAGATATACAAGGAAATATCTATGTGGCCGATCAAAATAATCATCGGGTACAATTCTTTCCTGTAGGTACTACACAAGCAAATACAGTTGCAGGTATCGGTATAGCTGGAAATGGTTCCTTTCAACTTAATTTTCCTAATGGTGTTTTTGTAGATGCCTTTGGAAATGTATATGTGGCTGATGCCGGTAATAACAGAATACAAAGATGGACAGCCGGTGCGCAGAGCGTAACTACTGTTGCCGGTAATGGAACACCGGGCAATGCCATCAATCAATTAAATAACCCGCAACATGTTTTTGTAGATCGTTTTACAAACCTATATGTATCTGATGCAGGAAATCATCGAATAATGTTTTATCCTAAGGATAGTACTTTTGGTTATATCATTGCAGGCGGCAAAGGGGCAGGTACTTTACAAAATCAATTGAATGCACCCTCTCAAGTGTGGGTTGATGCTATTGGTACCATGTATATCTCCGATAGGGGAAACAATAGAATTCAACAATGGAAATCATTTGATAGTACTGGAACAACTATTGCAGGAAATGCCAATGGTAATGGAGGGTCCTTACAAACACAATTATTTTTGCCGGCTTCTTTTGCTATTTCCGGTACCGGTAGTTTATATGTGGCCGATACACGTAATCACAGAGTACAACAATTTAATATAACGCCATTTATAGATACTACTTTCGCAATCGGTTTGAATGGTGTATACTCCGCGCTAACTTCATCTTTTGATGGATGCAGTACGGGCTCTTCTTTTGTTCGATTAAATGTAGCTCAAAAAATAAGTGTATCGGCACTAACTACTGAAATTTGTGAAGGTTCAGCTACCAATATCACGGCTTCGGGAGCGGCAAGCTATAGTTGGCAACCTGCTACCGGATTGAATGCCATAAACACGGCAGTGGTAACGGCTACTCCCGCTACTACTACAAAATACACAGTGAGTAGTACAGCTGGTAATGGTTGTATATCCAATGCAACGGTTACCATCACCGTAAAAAAATCAAAGCAACCGGAAATAATCGGTTTGAACTGTATTGGGGCAGGAAAGTTAGCAGTGAATGCTAATCCAAAACCTATGCAAGCCATTTGGACCTTTCCGGGTGGAAGTACACAAACCATTCAAGTCAATTGGAATAGAAGAGGAACGATTGTAGCAGGAAGTATTGTAGCGGGTTTTGATTCGTCGAAGTTTGCCAGACCAGTTTTTGTTTTTGTAGACAGTAAAGGCGATATATACGTTAGCGATCAATGGAATCATAGAATTCAGCGCTGGACACCAGGATCAACATCAGGTATCACCGTTGCGGGTGGAAAAAATGCAGGCTCCGGAGCCGCACAATTAAAAAATCCTTCCGGCATATTTGTAGACAGTAGAGGAGCTATTTATATAGCGGATACAGATAATGATCGGATACAAAAGTGGTTACCCGGAGATAGTGTTGGTGTAACCGTTGCGGGTGGAAATGGAAGAGGTATTGCATCAAATCAATTGAGTTATCCAACAGCCGTATACGTTGATGCCTATGATAATATTTATATTGCTGATTGCTTTAATGCTCGCATTCAAAAATGGGAGCCGGGTGCATTAAGTGGGATTACGGTAGCGGGCGGAAATTTTGCGGGTGCTGCTCCCAATCAACTAAGTGTACCCAATGGATTATTTGTAGATGTAAATCAAAATATTTATATAGCCGATACCCAAAATGATCGTATTCAATTTTGGCGTAAAAATGCAACAACAGGTATTACAATCGCCGGTGGTAAAGGAAAGGGTAATAATCCAGACCAATTGGTATCACCTATGAGTATTTGGGTAGATGGTAATGATGATATGTATATAGCAGAGGGGGGCACTGTGCATAGAGTAAAACGTTGGCAGAAAAACAAAACAGAAGGCGAGGTCATCATTGGCGGAAATACATCTGGTGCAGGGGCAGACTTACTGAATAGTCCGGGTAATGCAGTACTAGATGCCAATGGCAGCCTATTTGTAAGTGATATGAATAATTTTAGAGTACAACGTTTTAGCATTGTAGACTCTGTGTATGCTATCTTACCAACCTCAGCAGGCGCCCACACTGTTGGTGTTCAATCTTTCGGAGGATGTACTGCTACCAGTAATCCTTTTAATGTATTCACAGGTATTATACCGGTAGATCCTATTGTAGCAGATAAAAAATATTGTATTAATGATAGAAGTACAGCCCTTACTGCGGGGCCGGGTAAACTTTTATGGTATAATACGGAAATAGGTGGTGTAGGGGATACTATAGCCCCGATACCTTCTACAAGTGTAGTTGGTACAAGTAATTATTGGGTTTCTCAAATTAATAATGCAGGCACTTGTGAAAGCAAAAGATTAAAAATTGCTGTTACCGTTAATGGCTTACCCGGCGCACGCTTGGGTGCACTGAATAATAAACTTAAAATTTTGCCGGGAGATACTTCATTTTTACGAGCCCAAGCCGATACGGGTAAAACATTCAGTAAAGCCTTTTGGTATAAAAATGGCACATTATTAAGTGGTATCGCCGATACCACAAAAACCTTTAAAGTGTTTTATAGTACAACGGGAAAGTATGCTGTAGAACTTGCTGATTCTAATTTTTGCGCTAGTAAATCCAATGAAGTAGAAGTTGTAGCCGACCTGGCTTCGGGGCAATCCATGTATTTATTTCCCAATCCTGTAAAAAATAGTACAAAAATTATTTATAGTGCTCTTTCTACAAATAGTATTTATTTAAAAGTATTCTCCACAGCTGGTATTGAGCTTATCAATAAAAAAATTCCTTCTGCTATTGCAGGCGTTAATAATATGTATGATTTAGATCTTTCCACGCTACCTCCGGGTACTTATGAAGTACAACTTATTACAGGAGTTGGTAAAGTAATAGGATCGAAGCGAATTTTTAAATTATAGAAACCTTATTTTACGGGAATAGCATAAAAACGAAACCCTCTTCTTGTTTTATAGCTAGGCTCACTCATAGTTACAATGGTGTAAGGTAAAAGACCTCCTACAATAGAGCCAATACCTACTGAAACAGGTACATCTCCAAAAAAAACAGGTTGGTTGGATAATCCATCGGCTAGATCGCTATACCTGTTATAGATCCTAACATGGCTAATATACCGGTTGAACTTCTGGCTCCGGTATAAAATTTTTTTACCTTTTCTAAATCTTTCAGGGCAATGGCCTTAACTCTGTTTTCTGTTCTTCGATGTAAACCCCTAATGTATAAGGTGTCGGCAGATACAAACTGAATTCTGCCTGCTGCTATATTTTTTTCATCATTAACAGAAAAACGAATTTTTATCCGTTCATTTACCTCAAAAATTTTTTTTACACCTTTTTTCTCAGCTACCAGTGCCATCCCTGGTTGTGCCATTCCGGTATAACTCACCATCAAAGAAATTAAAAGCAGTATATAGTTTTTCATGAAACCTTAATTATAATCGACACTATAACGATGCAGACGATCTATTTCGTATTTTTGTGCTATGACACAAGAGCAAATTAAAGATATGAGGGACCGTGTTTTGGTTCTGAGGAGGTTTCTTTGACGTTGATAATCGTACTTATAAAGTAGATACTGATCGGCAGCTTTCACTTTCACCTGGTTTTTGGGATGATAATATACGTGCCACCACGGTGATGAAAGATATTAAAGTGAATGAGTATTGGCTCAAATTATTTAAGCAAGTAGATGGAGCAGTAGAAGATTTTGCTATTTTGTTTGAATTCTGGAAAGCGGGAGATGCTACAGAGGAGGAAACCAGGGTAGCTTTTACGGATGCTTTGGCCCAAATTGAAGATGCGGAATTTAAGAGTACCTTAAATAAGCCGGAGGATGAGCTCCCAGCTGTATTACAGATTAACCCGGGTGCAGGTGGTACAGAAAGTCAGGATTGGGCCGAAATGCTATTACGAATGTACCGTATGTATGGAGAGAAGCAGGGTTGGAAAGTTACGGAGATAGATTTGCAAGAAGGGGATGGGGCAGGAATTAAAAGTGCTACGATACAATTTGATGGCGATTTTGCCTATGGCTTTTTAAAAGCAGAGAGTGGGGTACATCGATTGGTACGTATCTCACCTTTTGATAGTAATGCGCGCAGACATACCTCTTTTGCCTCTGTATTTGTATATCCATTAATAGATGATAGCATCGAGATTAATGTAAATCCCGGTGATTTAGAATGGGCTTTTTATAGAAGTGGGGGTAGTGGTGGACAAAATGTAAACAAAGTAGAAACGGCAGTAAGATTGAAGCATATCCCGAGTGGATTCATTGTAGAATGTCAGCAGGCACGAACACAGGGTGAGAATCGAGAATTGGCTTTAAAAATGTTGAAGAGCAGATTGTATGAGGAAGAGTTACGAAAGCGACAAGAAGCGATGAATGCTACCAATGCCAATAAGAAAAAAATTGAGTGGGGTTCTCAAATCCGCAGTTATGTTTTTCACCCTTATAAAATGATAAAAGATCACCGAACTGATTACGAAGTAGGTAATGTTGGTCCGGTAATGGATGGAGAATTGGAAGGTTTTATCAAAGCTTATTTGATGATGGAGAAGGAAACGGCGGGGTAGGGTATGGGGTATAGGGAATAGGTTTTATTGGTTAGTTCTGTGATTTACAAAAGTAGTCCTTGTAGAAATAAATACGCGAAGCTGAAATAAATAATCAACCCTGTTACATCAACTAATGTAGCTACAAACGGGGCTGAAGATACGGCTGGGTCGGCACCTAGTTTCTTTAGGAATATGGGTAGCATAGATCCACTCAAGGTGCCCCATAATACAACGCCGATAAGTGAAAAGCCAACGGTGGAGCCTATCATCATCCAATGAGGGCCATATATATTAGGGATGATCGAATGCCATACCGCCACGCGTATGAAGCCGATTATACCTAGCACAGATCCCAAGAGTAAACCACTCAATATCTCTCTTCGTAATACACGCCACCAATCACTGATAGTAATTTCGCCTACTGCCATTGCCTGAATAATTAAAGTAGATGCCTGAGATCCGCTATTACCACCGCTCGAGATAATGAGCGGTACGAATAGAGCCAATACTACAGCTTTGGCAATCTCATCTTCAAAATATCCCATTGCTGTTGCGGTAAGCATTTCACCGATGAATAATACTACCAGCCAACCAATTCTTTTTCTGAATAATTTGAATAAGGGAATATCTAAATAAGGTTCATTCAAAGCCTCGGTACCCCCCATCTTTTGCATGTCTTCACTAAATTCTTCATTGGCCACCCATAACATATCATCGATGGTTACGATACCAAGTAGAATATTATTTTCATCTACAACGGGTAAAGCAACCCGGTTATTCATTTTAAAAATTTGAGCGGCATTCTCCTGATCGTCTGTTACATGGAGGGAAACAACACGACCATCAATAATTTCATCAATTCGTTTATCGGGGGCAGCTAGAATAATATCTCTGATCCTAACATCATCGATCAGTTCTCCGTTTTCAGCGATAACATAAATAACATCTACGGTTTCGCTGTTTCTACCAAATTTTCGAATCGTTTCTAATACTTCAGACGCCGTATTGTAAGGATATACATATACATAGTCGGGCGTCATCAAGCGTCCGATACTATCTTCCGGATATCCTAATAAAGCCAATGTGATTTTTCTTTCCTCAGGATCAAGTAACTTAATAAGATCACGTAAGGCCGCTTTGGGCAATTCCTCAAAAAAATCGGTTCGGTCATCCGCAGGTAATTCATTTAGTAATTCTGCTGTTTTAGCCGATGGTAATTCTTTGACGATGTCTTTTTGTTGGGCAATATCCAAAATCTTAAAAACACTGGCAGCCCTGTGAATAGCCATATTAGCAATGATCTGAGCTTCATATTCCGGAAACTCATTTATTAAATCAGCTACATCACTAATATTCTGGT
>JAIEQT010000203.1 GCA_019747455.1 Chitinophagaceae bacterium
GGCATGTACCATTTTCTTTTGATTTTGGGTACGTGCGCGAACAGTTTTACCGTTGGGGCCAAATACTAAAATATCATTTGGGTTTCGATCTACAAAATTGTCCACCACTTCCGCATCATCACCTCCCAGTATCTGCTCGAAATAGTTTTCGCTGAGATGACCATTTCGTTGCAGGTACTGAACTATAAGATCAATTTTTTCACGAGCTGTTTCAATCTGTTCGGGGGCACCACTTAGTTTCAACTGGGTTCCTCGCGAGAGAATTTTCAAAAGCGGGAATTTCTTTTTTAGTAAATCTAACTTTCCGTTGTTTACGCCAAAAAACTCGATAGGATTAACGGTTTCGAGGCTGATGATGGTCTCTGTCAATCTGCTTCTATTTAGTAGTTTTTAAAGAATGGATTCTTACTAACCTTCCTTCTCAAATGTAATTCTTAATGAAGCACATTTCCTAATGATTCTTATACACAGGTGTGGAAAGAAAGGGGATAGGTGAAAGGTAGTAGTTGATAGGTGTAGGTAGAAAGAATTATATAGCTTTTAATCTTGCTATTGTTTCTATAGGATCCGATGATTTGAATACGGTATTTCCGGCTACTAAAACATCAGCGCCCGCAGCTGCAATATCTGGTGCATTTTCAATGGTAACACCTCCATCAATTTCAATCAGCGCAGCACTATTCGTATTGATGATCATTTCTTTTAAAGCTACAATTTTATGCAGTGTTTGTGGAATGAATGTTTGTCCACCAAAACCTGGGTTTACACTCATCAAACAAACCAAATCAATATCCTGAATAATATCTCCCAATAAGGAAATGGAAGTATGCGGATTAACAGCCACACCCGCTTTCATACCTAATGATTTTATCTGCTGAATATTTCTATGTAAATGGGTACAAGCTTCTATATGTACCGTTAATATATCGGCCCCTGCTTCTTTAAATGCCGTGGCATAATTGCCCGGTTCTTCAATCATTAAATGTACATCGCAAACTTTAGTAGTGGCTTTACGAATATGTGCAATAACAGGAATACCAAAACTAATATTAGGTACAAATCGTCCATCCATTACATCTAAATGAAACCAATCGGCCTTGCTATTATTGAGCATGGTACAATCGCGTTCCAGATTTAAAAAATCGGCACTTAATAAGGAGGGGGCTATGATGGGCATGATATCTTATTTCAATTTTTGTAAGGCAATCGCAGCTTCTTTAATACTGGTATCAAATCTTAGTGCTTGCTCATAATGCAAAATAGCTTCTTCTTTTTTCCCCATCGCTTCATTACATTTAGCTACCCAATAATAAGCATCTGCATACTGCGGATTCAATGAAATGATGGTAGCAAAGATAGTTGCTGCCTGCTGATAATTTTTATTATCATACAAAATAAATCCCTTTTCCATATAAGCTTCATAATATCGATAATCAGCGCGTATACATGAATCAAGGGCTGCCATGGCGATGGCTGTATTACCTATTCTACTGTAATATACACCTCTGATAAAATGTACATGTGGCTCGATGCTTTTGGATGGAAATAATTTTGTGGTATTTGCAGTGATATTGAGCACTCTCGCGTCTTTTCTTTCTGCCATCAAATTGGCCAGTGATAACATAGCTTCCGGGGTAGGGTATACCCTGTTGGCTTCAATATAAAACCCTATGGCCCCAGTTGTATCTTTTATTTGCTCTGCCAGCTTTGCCCTTCTCACCCATAAATCCTGGTTATTACTATCTGTTAACAGCGCTTTATCCATAGCCATAGCCGCTTGGGCCAAACTGTCTTTTTCGGTAGCAATCTTCACCGAGGGGCTATTACAACTGGTAATGCCCAAAGAGGCCACAAGCATAATTCCTATATACCCTTTCATAAAACAAAAATAGCTTATCTGTTGCGCTATGGTAAAAAGCTGGTAAAAGATTTTGTATATGGCTGTACATTTGCAGCCTATTTAACTTTTTTATGACGAAAACAACACTCTATCTGTTAGGCTTGATCTTCTCTGTTTCTGTTAAGGCACAGCCTAAAGTGGCTGCGGGAGATTCTTTATTATTCGAAGGAGAGAAGCATTTTAAAAATATTCAGCAGCTAACTTTTGGTGGCGATAATGCAGAAGCTTATTGGAGTTATGACAGTAAGTATTTAATTTTTCAGAGAACAAATCCTAAGGAAGGGTTGAACTGTGATCAAATTTTTATAGGGAAAGTACCCGAAAAAATAGGAGAGCCCTTTACATATAAGATGATAAGTTCTGGGAAAGGAAGAACAACCTGTGCCTACTTCTTACCCGATAACAAACATATTATTTATGCCTCTACGCATGAGGGAAGTGCTGATTGTCCGCCTGTACCGGATCGTGCCAAATATGGTAATAAATACATCTGGCCTTTGTATGATAGCTACGATATATATATGGCTGATCGCAATACCGGAAAAATTGTAAAGAAACTTACCACTGCAAAAGGATATGACGCAGAAGCTACTTTATCCTATGATGGTAAAAGAATGATTTATTGTAGTGATAAGGAGGGCGATTTGGAATTGTATGTAATGGATTTAGTAAGTGGTAAAGAAAAGCGTGTAACGAATGCATTAGGTTATGATGGGGGTGCTTGGTTTTCTCCTGATGGTAAAAAAATTGTATGGCGTGCGAGTAGACCAAAAACGGAGGCGGAGATAAAGGAATACAAAGATTTATTAAAGGAAGGTATGGTGGCACCAACCAATATGGAAGTATGGGTGGCTAATGCTGATGGAAGCGACGCAAAACAAGTTACTGCTTTAGGACAAGCCAATTGGGCGCCCAACTTTACAGCAGATAGTAAGCGTATTATTTTTTGTAGTAATCATGAGTTTAAAAGAGGCTTCCCTTTTAACATGTATTTGATCAACCTCGATGGCAGCAATATGCAAAAGATCAGCCGTGATAAAGGTTTTGACGCGTTCCCCATGATAAGTCCTAACGGGAAGAAAATTGTATTTGCCTCCAACAGAAATAATGGTGGAACGAGAGATACAAATTTGTTTGTGGCGGATTGGGTGGAATAGACAATAGACGATAGACGATGGACGATGGACGATGGGGGATACTGGTTGTGCGTTACGAGATTAATTTCATCTGTTTTACTCGTATCCCTTATCTCGGAACTCGTATCTTTGAAAAAATTCAATTATGCAACTCGGACTACTTCATCTTCATAACTTACTACGTTGGATTATATTGATTCTTTTACTAGTGTCTACATACAAAGCCTATACCGGTTGGAAAGCGGGTGGCGAATTTAAAGCCGCAGATAAGAAAATTTGGTTATTTACCATGATCTCAGCCCATATTACCTTGCTTTTGGGTTTATATCAGGTTGCATTTGGAAGATATGGCATTTTCACGTCTGCCTTACCGGAAGGTACTTCATTCATGAAAGATAAATTCTTTCGTTTCTATTGGCTAGAGCATCCTTTATTGATGATCGTAGCGATTACGCTTATTACCATGGGGCATGCTGCTGCCAAGAAAAATATTCCTGCAACAGAAAAGTATAAAAAAGCTTTTTACTTTTTTGTTATTGCGTTAGTAGCTATACTCGCGGCAGTACCTTGGCCTTTCCGTGACATTGTTGGCCGACCTTTATTGCCGGGCATGTAATTATCCTTTCCAGGTTTCTTTCATTACGGAAATAAACTGTTGCATTTCTTCTAGTGTACCTACACTGGCTCGTGCCCATTTCTCACCATAGTAGGTATCGGAACGGAGGAAGATATTTTTCTTCAGCATATCTTCAGCAAAGTTACCGGCATAATTTCCCAAGGGGAAAAATAGGAAATTCGTATAGGAAGGGATACAATTAATACCAAGTTTTTTAAGCTCGTTGTATCCATACGTGCGTGCTATTTCGTTTTTAGCGATACTCATTTTTTGATGTGCTTTATCTTTCATGCTCGCTTGTGCAGCCGTCATCGATAGAACGCTCATGCCAAATTGGGCACGCGCAAAATAATTATCCTCTAAAGCTTTTATATAAGTAGGATTACCAATAACAAAGCCAACCCGTAGCCCCGCCATGGCATGTACTTTGGAAAAAGTATTAACAACAATAATATTTGGATTTTTGTCTATTAAGCCAACCATCGATTCGTTATCTGGAGCTTCTAAGAAATCGATATAAGCCTCATCAATTACTACCACCGCTTTTTTAGAGGCTTCTATGCAAAATGATTTCAAGGCATCGGGTTTTAACATGGTGCTAGATGGATTGGCAGGGTTGCAAACATACACCAGCGCTGTTTCGCTATTAATAGCAGCCAGCATAGCCCCCAAATCATGTTTTTTATCGGCAGTAAGTGGCACTTCTATTACTTTAGTACCCATTTTTTTTGCAGTAGTAGGTAAAATACCAAAAGTGGGGAAAGCTGTTACCAAGTTCCCTTTGCTGAAATGCCTGGGTAATAATCCTAATGCTTCGCCAGAACCTGGTGTTAGTAATACTTGTTTTACATCCACCTTATGCAAATCAGCAATTTCTTTTTTGAGTGTTTGTAAAGAAGCGATATTATACTGATACCGATTGGCTTCTCCCAATAAGTTCATAATAGCTTCTTTAGCTAAAGGAGCTATACCATAGGGGTTTTCATTAGAGCTTAAATTTACTAAACCGGATGCTGCGCCGTAACTTTTTAAAACGCCCTCTTCGTTACCCATAGTAGGTACACGTACACCTAAACCGATAGCGGCCAATGAACTATATTTAAGCCAGTTTCTGCGATTGATGGGAGCTTGCATAAGCGTTAATTTCCCAGTAAAATACAGAATATTTTATTTCGGCAATAATTCAATTTTTAACACGCGATACATTTCTTCAAATAATTGTTCCCGGGTATAAGGTTTAGGAACATAACCACTCATGCCCGCATCATTAAATGTAGTGGTGATAGTACTATCCAGCACATGAGCGGATAGTCCGATGATAGGTGTATTGCGGGTAGATGCTAATGGATGTTTTCTGATTGCAATGGTGGCCTCTATACCATCCATTTCCGGCATTTCTATATCCATTAAAATTAAATCGTAATCCTTTAAGGTAACCTTTTCTAATACGTCTCTTCCATTGTCTGCGGCATCAATATAAAAACCTCCATGCTTTACTAATATCTTGGTAAGCAATAGTTGATTAATTTCATTGTCATCGGCAATGAGTAATTTGTACGACTTACTCATCTTTACATTTTGGTAGGTATTGGCAACGGCAATCTGTTTTTTAGTATTTACTTTATCGTCTATGGCAACCGGTATCCGCACAAGAATAGTTGTGCCTCTCCCTTCTTCAGAATCAATATGCATATCTCCCTGCATCAAATCCAATATTTTTTTAACTATGGATAGGCCAAGTCCATGCCCTTCTATTTCGGTTGTATGAAACTTAGTAAAACTGTCGATAGGTATTTCTTTTTTATTACCCGCTTTATTACCGGGGAAACCAATACCTGTATCGATGACCTCAACGAGTAGCAGCATTTTTTTATCGGCTACCGTACCGGCTTTGATGCGCAACGTGATCGAGCCTTTATGCGTAAACTTATAAGCATTATCTAAAAAATTGATGAGTATCTGTAATATTCTTACTTTATCCCCAATTAAATAATTAGGGATAGATGCATCTATTTCCATTTTGTAGGCCAAATGCTTGGTAGCCATTTTGGGTACATAAATTTTTTCCAGATGCGTCATCAGATCGATAAAATCAAATGTTTTGTTTTCAATTTTTAATGCACCAGCTTCTATTTTAGAAATGTCTAAAAGATCGTCTATTAATCCTTTAGCATGTAAAGTAGTTTGGCGAATGGTTTGTATCATTTCCTGCTGCTCGTAATTGAGACCTGTTTTCTCCAATAAATCAACAAAACCGAGTATAGCGCCAAGTGGTGTGCGTAAATCGTGACTGATATTAGCTAAAAATTTATTTTTAAAGGCTTTTTCTGCTACTAATTGACGGTTTTTTGCTGCTTCGAAGTGATTGCTGATAGCTAGTTCATTTTTTTCTTGCGAAATGCCTTGTATATATTCGTAATGTTCGGTAAAGTCGTAAATAATCAAAAAAGGATTTTCATCTGTGCCGCCTGTATGCAATTCAATGTCATAATATTTTGGTTTATTATTCGCATCTGGTATAATAACACAATTAAAAGGTATATGCTGATTTTCTTCAATAACCAGCGCAGCTATAGTTTCGAAAAATGGGTTAATATCGGCAATATCAGATCCTATCAACAATGTGAACAAATGATTGTCGGATGCTACAACTTGACCCTCCCTGTTTAAAAGAACAACCTGATTTTTATGGGTAATGAGTTTCTCCCGAATATTTTCGATCATGCGCCTAACATTTTACTTACCAATTGCATAAAAACATGCTCTACATTATCCCCTGTTTTAGCACTCGAGAAAAAATCGATTTCTAAATTTTGAATAGCCAATACTTTTTTAAATTCCTCCACATCAATCAAGTCTGATTTATTAACGAGTTTAATAACAGGTATTTTAGGATAATTTTTTTCTAAGAAAATGAGTTCTTCTTTCAGGTTTTGGTATGTTGAGTCGCGGGTAGGGTCTATAACAAATATAAATCCTGAGGTTCCCAATAAATAGGACGCCCTGCTTTGATTGATATTTTCTTTGCCTTCAATATCCCATAGTACGAGGGTAATCTCTTCCCCTTTGTAAGGAAC
The DNA here is from genome assembly GCA_019747455.1 of Chitinophagaceae bacterium. Taxonomy (GTDB): domain Bacteria; phylum Bacteroidota; class Bacteroidia; order Chitinophagales; family Chitinophagaceae; genus Sediminibacterium. The sequence goes on from JAIEQT010000203.1 coordinate 6,730, forward strand.
AATTTTTTTTAAAATATGTACCCCAATAGTTACCTGATAGCTATCTGAAAAAATATTTTGTACAAATCTGCGTATAAGCGATGATTTACCCACTCCATAATGGCCAACCAATACAATTTTTTTGGATACACTCATGATTCAAAAAAGTTAGCCAATTTGTTGGCGATCATTAATCTATCAACTTCTCCTTTCATATATTGCTCTGAGAAATCAAATAATTTATCTTCTAATTTGCTTCTGAAACTATCATCGGCCGGACCGGATATAACAACAGCAATATAGTAGGATGAAAAGGTTTGGATATGAATTTTGTATAATTCGTATTGAATAAGTTCCAAACTTTGTTGTCCTCCTTGAAATGCGTCTTCCACAAAACTTTTGATAGCTGTTAGCATACCTGATATCATATCTTCATCAACAGTTGCCTGTTTGGTGTAGGAGCCAATAACCAGTCCGGATCCTTTTTCAATTACGAATACCTGCTCAATCTCTGATTTGATAAGTTCTATTGTTCTGGGTGTTCCTTTTTGGGCTTTACTTCTAAAAGAAAAAATAGAAAATGTGCTGCGTAGTTGTTTGTTAATATTTTCTTGAAGGATGAAAATTTATTCATAAGTAGCATCTGGTTTAATAGTTATAATTTACTGCTGTTTTTAATCTCTCCCCAAATGTATTGATCAAATTTTATTGTTTACGAAAGCTATAGGGATCTTTTACTGCTTTTATCCACAAAATATTTGTA
>JAIEQT010000041.1 GCA_019747455.1 Chitinophagaceae bacterium
CTTCATTGTATAATAGCTGTTCAAGTTCAATTTTCAGGTTTTTTTCATTCAGCTCATCTTGAATTAATTCTCGAACAACCAGTTTATCCATGATTAGGTTAACTAGTGAGATATATTTTATTTTGATCAATCGCTTGGCAATTTGATAACTGATATTACTTCCCTTATAACATACTACTTCGGGTACACCAAACAAGGCAGTTTCGAGTGTGGCAGTACCACTCGTTACCAATGCGGCTTTTGATCTTGATAATAGATTGTAGGTATCATTTTTTATCGTAGATACATTTGAATATCCTACCAGAAATGGCTCGTAAAAGCTATGTTCTTGTGCCGGTGCCTCTGCTACTACAAATTGTTCATTCGGAAAATGCTTCGCCATCGTGAGCATGATCGGCAGCTTTTTGCTAATCTCCTGTTTCCGTGAACCGGGTAGTAGCGCTATGTATTTTTTTTCGTCTGACGTCTGACGTCCGACGTCGGACGCTTTCCTAATGACTTCAACAAGCGGATGCCCTACATATTCTACTTCCCAATTCCAGTTATTTTTAAAATAGTCTTTTTCGAAGGGTAGGATACACAACATCAAGTCGATGCATTGTTTCATTTTCTTTACCCTATTGGCTTTCCATGCCCATACTTGCGGGGCAATATAATAGATAACAGTAATGCCCTGTTTTTTGGCCCATTCGGCAATGCGTAAGTTAAAGCCCGGGTAATCAACAAGTATCAAAGCATCCGGGCGATGAACTAAAATATCTGCCTTACACCATTTTATATTGTTGAGAATAGTCGGAAGATTCTTTACTACTTCTGCGAAACCCATAAAAGCCAGATCGCGATAGTGTTTTACAATTTGCCCACCTGCTGCTTCCATGAGATCGCCACCCCAGCAACGAAAACTAGAATGACTATCCTTCTCTTTTAGCGCCTTAATAAGATTACTCCCGTGCAAATCGCCACTGGCTTCACCGGCTATGATATAATATTTCATGCCCTGTAAAATTACTATAAGCCATTGAAAACCAGTTTTTATTCCAAAAAAACGCATATAACTAAAAAAATAGTTTGTAAACTAAAAAATTAGTTTATATCTTTAAGGCATAAAAATACCCCCAGTATGAAACCATTAACAAAAGCAGAAGAACAAATCATGCAAAGCATCTGGAAGCTGGATGCTGCATTTTTAAAAGACATTGTAGATGCACAGCCCGAACCAAAACCACATAGTAATACGGTGGCAACCATCATCAAGATTTTGGTAGACAAAGGTTTTGTAGGTGTAAAACAAATTGGCAGAGTGCACGAATATTATCCACTTATTAGTAAAGAAAAATATTCATCCAGCACCATGAAAACCTTGGTGGAAGGCTATTTTGAAGGCTCTTTTACTGATGCCGTATCCTTTATGGTAAAACAAAAGAATTTAAGTGTAAAGGAATTAGAGCTGTTATTACAAGAGATTAAAAAAACTAAAAAATAATTCCTATGTTAACTGCCCTTTATTATTTTCTGCAAGTAATACTTTGTAGTGGTATTATGATGGGGTATTACTGGTTGGTATTACGTGATAAAAAATTTCACCAATACAACCGATTCTATTTATTGCTAACAGCCGCAACTGCCTGGATCATTCCACTCATTAAAATCCAGTGGGTACCCAAACCGGCTGCTAAGGTTCCGGTATATGAATTTCTTACCGTTATTGCGGATAGCAATACTCGTATTGATGCCTCTTTGTATAATCGTTGGTATCAATTAAGTTGGCAATCTGGACTAACACTACTCTATGTAGTTGTTTCTACAGTGTTCTTAATAATACTGTTAACAGGGATTATGCGTGTATGGAAATTGGTGCGTACGCATACCATCACTTCGGTGGGTGATTTCTTTTTAATACTTACAAAAACAGCAGGCACTCCTTTTTCTTTCTTTAGTTATGTTTTTTGGAATGAAGCGGTAGATATCAATAGTACTACGGGTAAGCAAATGCTACAGCACGAAATTACTCATGTGCAGCAGAAACACTCCTTTGATAAATTATTTATTCAATTGGTTATGATTGCCGGATGGTTTAATCCTTTTTTCTGGATGATCAAAGCCGAAATGAGTATGATTCATGAATATATTGCCGATAAAAAATCGGTGGAGCAGGGCGATACGGCTGCATTGGCGGCCATGTTGTTAACAGCCGCTTATCCGCAACAACAATTTTTATTATCCAACCCATTTTTCTTTTCACCCATCAAAAGGCGGATCGCTATGTTAACCAATCAATCCCATCCAAAATTTAGTTATCTACGTCGCTTGGTTATTTTACCACTGCTCGCCGTTGTAGTTGTGTTGTTTGCATTCCGTTCAAATGAGCTTCGAGAAAAGCAGCCACTATCGCTTGTTGGAGCAGTAACAAATATCACAACACCAGTTATTAATAAGATCAAATCAGTAGTAGTACCCGTAAAAACAGATATAGTTAAAAAAGATACAACAATTCTTACCGGTGATTCTGTGTATGTGATACCGAATGGTAAGGAGGTGAAGATTATTGGGAACCCAACATTTGTAACACCGAAAGATGGGAATATTTTTTATTTTTCTCCTAAGTCCAGTCAAACTATTAACTTAAAAGGATTTCCTAATGATGTTTTAATTATACTTGATGGAAAAATTATCGACAAAAAAATACTTGATAGTTATGATTCAAATGCAATTGAGTCTGTTACCGTTTTAAAAGATAAAGCCTCTATTGCAGTATATGGAGAAGAAGGTAAAAATGGAGTAATCATCATCAAGTCTAGGCGGCCAAAAGTTGTACAGGGATATAAGATAGAAGAAGAATCGACCGGTAGAGAAAAGATACTTGTAAATTCATTTGAGTCTACAAATAATAATGTAAAAGATTTCAATAAGGCACTGTACTTATTAGATGGTTTAATTGTTGATTCTACTTCGTTTAAAATGATTAGTCCTAGCGATATTCATAGCATTAATATTCTTAATTCAAAACAGGGAGAAGAGCTTTTCGGCGAAAAAGGTAAATTTGGTGTAATTGATATTAAAACAAAGCAGTATTTACTAAGTAAAAGTTCTCCGCTAAGTGTCACTTCGATTAGAAAGGGCTTCGATATTTCGGAAATAGCGAAAGAATTTTATACTCGCAATCCTGATATTAAAAATGTGTACTGGTCGCACTCACCCCTAAAAATGCATATTCATTTACATAATGGCTCTGTTGAATCTTATGATCTAACAAATGCTAGTAGCAAAGCCTTAGCAGAAAAACGGTATGGTGCTTTACCGATACCCAATAAAAAATTAGTTGAAATATCTTTAAAGAAAGCAGAGGGCGATACTACTTTTCCTAAAAAAATGCCACTGAGTATTCGTACAGTGCCAAAGGGTAAATTAGGTGAAGAAAAGGGCTACGAAAAAGTATTCACTATATCCCAAGTACCTGCCAGTTTTCCCGGTGGTAAAAGCGCATGGGATAAATATTTAGAAAGAAATCTGAAAAAAGATATTGTTGTAGAAAAAGGGGGTCCTCCCGGTACATACACTGTTATAGTTAGTTTTATAGTTAATTCAGAAGGGTTTATAAGCGAGGTTAAAGCAGTGAATGACCCTGGGTATGGATCTGCTGCTGAAGCAGTTCGATTGATTCAAAAAGGACCTAGATGGAAACCTGCACAACAAAATGGAAAGAACGTGACCTCTAGGGTAAAACAATCAATCACCTATGTTGTTTCTGAGGAATAAAATACTGACTAGAAAAACCATTTAAAGCATAACGCAATTACTGCATAACCGCAGGTGGCAAAAAAAATGCCTCTTGCGGTTTTGTCTTTTTGGGTGTTAATAAATATCGTAAATAAAATTGCATTCATTACTAAGGAAATGCTGATGATGCCACTTAATAAAGATTTTTGTAAGCCTAATACTTGAAAAAACTCGCTTAGCGTAAACAGTCTAAACTTCCACAAGTAATAGCCGAAAAGTCCTACCACAGGTGCAAGTAAACCCAATATCAATCCGGTTCGTAAATTATCTTTCTGCCAAAACCTTATTTCCATTGCTTCTCTAATTTTTTCTTCAGCTCATAATGTGTGAGATCGAACTGAACCGGCACTACACTTACATAATTATTCTTCAGAGCCCATACATCACTGTCTTTACCCTTATCAAAATTTACAAACTCACCCGTAAGCCAATAATATTTTTTACCATGTGGGTCTCTTCTCTCATCAAATTTTTCTTCATACTTAGCGTATGCTTGTCGGCATACTTTAATACCCTTGATCAATTTTTCCTCTGCGGCAGGTATGTTCACATTTAAACATAAATGTTTATCAAAAGATTTGCCTTTCAGAATTTTTTCTACAATAATGCGTGCATTTTTTTTTGCGGCAGTAAAATCAGCTTCGATTCTATAATCGAGTAAGCTAAAACCAATACTAGGGATACTTTCAATAGCGGCTTCCAAAGCGGCCGACATGGTACCGGAATAAATCACATTGATAGAATGGTTAGCACCATGGTTTACCCCACTAATACAGATATCCGGTTTTCTATGTAATACTTTATCAACAGAAAGTTTCACACAATCCACCGGTGTGCCACTACAAGCATAAGCTTCTACACCATCAAAAACAGATACTTTTTGCAGTCTTAATGGTTGCCCGATCGTAATAGCGTGTCCCATACCACTTTGAGGCTTATCGGGTGCTACTACTACAATTTTCCCTAAGCCTTTTACAGCTTCTACTAATGCGCGAATACCCGGGGCATTGTATCCATCATCATTGGTAACTAATATAACCGGTTCTGATTTCTTTTTTGCCATAGCTGCAAGATACGATGTGGTGAATAGTTTTAATTGTAGTTATTTTCTTTTTTTTCCTGTTGGTTTTTCGCTAAAATATTTAAAAATGGGGTACACAACAGGTTGTGTGTTTATACCGTTGGTTTCAAAATAAGTATCAAAAAAGTTCCAGAGTAATAAACCATCATCCGACTGGGGTTCCAGCATATAAAAAATAAGATTGGCTAAGGGTTGTGCCAGATCTATGATATAATCTCCTTTTTCTGCTACTTTTTCTATACGCTCAAATCTTCCTTCTGCCGAAGCCATAAAATGACCCTCAAATTTTCTGGTGGCTTTAGTGAATTTCTCAACGATGAATTGTTCTCCCTCAAAAACGGTTTTCTTTTCCAGTTGTGTAACTGTTGCGCCATGTTTTTTGGCATGTTCGGCAATATTTGCAAAAATTGCAGGAATGATATACCCGCGAGGTAAAGTAGCTTGTACGGTATCTTTAAAAGCGGCATAATAGGTAATGCTATCATATTGTACAACGCGACCGGTTTTCAGTAATGCGGTACTGCCATCTGCTTTTTTATAGCGGATATAATCGTAGGTTTTGAAGGGTGCTAATGGTTTGTTAGTAGGTACCATTTTAAAGCGAACGCCTTTTTGAATTTTTCCGGCATTATCCAATACATTTTTAATAGCAGCTGTTTCGGCTTCTTTGTTGATGCGAAGGATATCTTGTGCATGCGTGTTGGTATAGGAAAGAATTTCATAAACAAAGCTATATGTGGTATTGATACGCTGATAAAAACGTTCATGGGCAAAAGCTTCACTTAAAATACTCATTCGGTTACGTAATCCAAATTGATTAATCAGGTATCGAGGATGATGATTATAGGTATAAAAATTTTTAGGAGGCCATGCTTCGCGGGTATTATAATCACCAAACGGACCAAAGTACAATCCATTTTTGTCTTTTACTTCTTTAGTGATAAATGGGAGCATTTGATCATTTACAAAATGATAGGGGCCTGGTTGTCCGCCCGATAAATAGCCCGGAGCCCAGGTAAGTGAGTAGCCATGCCAGGTGCCATTGGTAGTATGAAGGTCAACCGATACCTGTGGATCCCAAGCGGTGATGAGATTTTGAATAAGACCGGCCGTTTCGGGCGCTTCCATTTTGATACCATCGCGGTTAAGGTCGAGGCCTTGTCCATTTTCACGCTCACCGGTTTCTAATGGACTATTTTCCTGAGTTGGTCTTAATCCTTTGGCCATTTTATCATTGCCATCGGTATTATATATTGGAACGAATACGATGATTTGATTGTTGAGTAAAGAAGATTTATCACCGAGTAGAATATCGCGCATAAGCATCATGGTTACTTCCTTGCCTTCTACTTCGCCTGCATGAATATCTCCTTGAATATAGATAACCTGTTTACCAGAAGCTTTTGCTTCTGCCGGTGAAGTTATTTTGGGGTTGGCCAATACCACCATAGGAATATCTTTTCCCATGGTGCTTTTACCGATGCTGCCAACATGCATGTAGTTAGTAAGGGGTTGCATAGCAGCAATGAAATTTAGTACATCGGTATGGGTAGAAGTTTTTTCAAAATTCGATTTTTCAGGTGTGAGGAGGAGGGATTCGGGGAAGGTGGTTTGTTGGGACTTTGCCCCTAAACAAATAATAAGGAAGGGTAGTGTAAATAATTTTCTCATGAGGTGAAATTAGGGGGAAAAACTGCCTTCTCAGATGGGGAATAAATATTTTTTTGGAATTACTAAATAAATTAGTATTTTGCGCTAAATACATTAGTTATGTCGAACGCCGGAAAAAATTTACGCTATTTAAGAAAGCTGCGTGGATGGACGCAGGAAGAGTTTGCCAACAAGTTAAAAGTAAAAAGATCCCTTATAGGGGCTTATGAAGAAGAACGTGCCGAACCCAAGCTCGAAGTGATGGAATTGGTATGTTCGATTTTTAAAATTACACTGGAAGATTTCTTATTTAAAGATCTGAGTGAAGCCAAGAGTGGTTCTTATTTAGAGCGCCGCAGGCAGTTAAAAATGGTGGCAGAATCTGCGGAAGTAAGTTTTGTTCCGGTGAAAGCAGCAGCAGGCTATTTAACCGGTTATGCCGATCCTGAATTTATTGACGAGCTAAATACATTTACATTGCCCATGTTAGCGCCGGGTCAGTACCGTGCCTTTGAAATTATTGGGGATTCAATGTTGCCCACACCTAGTGGTAGTGTGATTGTGGGAGAGAAAGTGGAGGGTTTAGAGGATTTAAAGAATAGTAACACCTATGTGGTATTATCTCGTAATGAAGGCGTGGTATATAAGCGGGTGATGAAAAATAATAGATTAAAGAATAAGATCACTATGATCAGTGATAATCCGCAATATGAGCCCTATAATGTGAGTGCGGAAGACGTATTAGAAATCTGGAAAGCTGTCTATATTTTACAAAAAGCGAATGCTGGTCCGCGTTGGGATGTAAACCAATTGGCAGGTATGGTTAATAATTTACAAGAGCAGGTTTCAACTTTGAAAAAGAAATTGAATTGATGAAATCACATAATTATACTATTTCATTAGCGTGGACGGGCAACACAGGCAAGGGAACTTCTGCTTATAGAGATTATGAACGTAGTCATCGTATTCAGGTGATTGGTAAACCTGTAATTGAAGGT
>JAIEQT010000130.1 GCA_019747455.1 Chitinophagaceae bacterium
TACCATACTTGCGGGTGGAATATGGATCTCGAAAAGACTGCAAAATGTACTATTAGCAGTAACAATCAGCCCTGTTTCATTTTCAACTAATATACCTGTTTGTAAATGGGAAGTAATGGTATCCAGTAAAGCTGGTTGAAAAAAAGTAGGGGGAAAGCTGCTTTTATTTTTTTCATGGGTTATTACTGCATTTAATTCCTTTTGTTTTTCCAATAGTTTTCTTTCTGCAGCATATCTGGCAGCACGCTCCATTTCAAGGGCGGTTTCTAATAATTGTATGGTTGAGGATGATTCCATATTAGCGAATAGCTACCTCGCCATTTTGTAACATTCTATAAATGGTAGATTTGCCAATATCTAATTTTTTGGATACTAACATTACGTCTTGATCATACTTATTTAAAAAGTGTTGAATAATCTGTGTTTCATATTCCCGTAATGAAGTTTCCTTATGCAGTAAGTTGCCAAAATGATTGATGGTTTCCAGGTTTATATCGGCTGCTTCTATCGTTTGTGTATCGCTCATAACCGTGGCTAATTCCATCAACGATTTTAATTCTCTCACATTCCCGGGATAATGATAACTCTTTAATTTTTGTTGGGCTTCTGGTGATAGTGATTTAAGCTGCATCCGATTATCTGTGCAAAAACTTTGAATAAAGTGTTTAGCAAGAATGAGAATATCATGCCCTCGTTCTCGTAAAGGAGGTAAGGCAATGGGTAATCCCAGTAACCTATAGTATAAATCTTCTCTGAACGTTTTATTGGTTACTTCTGCCAACAGATCTCTATGTGTAGCTACGATGATTCTTACATCAATGGGTACCACTACATTACCACCAACTCGGGTAATTTCTCTTTCTTGTAACACCCGTAGTAATTTAGCTTGCAGGTGCATGTCCATTTCCCCTATTTCATCTAAAAAAATGGTGCCCTTATTCGCTTCTTCAAATTTTCCGATTCGCCTGCCAACAGCTCCGGTAAAAGCTCCTTTTTCATGGCCGAATAATTCTGTTTCTAATAAATCTTTCGGTATGGCAGCTACATTAATAGCAATAAATGGATTTTTTTGTCGAGGAGAATTATAGTGAATGGCTTTTGCTACCATTTCTTTACCTGTACCAGTTTCCCCGGTAATGGAAACGGTAATATTGGTTTTAGTAGCTTTTTCAATTAAACTGAATACTTTTTTGATGGGTTCGCTTTGCCCTATGATAACTTTTGAAAAATCATATGTTTTTTTCAATTCATCTTTCAGCGTTTCCACTTCTTTTTTTAGCCCCTTTATTTCTTGTAAATGAATTAACGTATTCCATAACCTATCTTTTGTATCCTCATCTTTTACGATATAATCAAAAGCACCCAGTTTCAATAACTCTACAGCTGTAGCAATATCTTCTTGTCCGGAAATCATGACCACCTCAGTATCGGGATTTGTAGCCTTTATTTTTTTAAGTACTTTATTTCCATTCTGTTCACTTAATGTATAGTCAAGTGTTACCACATCCGGATTCTCATGTAATCGATTAAAAAATTCTTTTTCATTTTCAAATTTTGTGACGTGATAGTCGGGGTTTAAGCTCAAGTAATGTTCGAGCATGGTACCATACCAGAGGTCGTCTTCCAGAATAAAGATTTTAAGGGGTTTGGTTGGTTTCATCGAATAATTTTTTTTAGCTTGGGTACAAAGTAGTGTTCCTTGCAGAGAAAAAATGTAAGAAAATCCCAAAAATGGAAAGCTCTCCCAAAAATGTGAAAATCACTACAAGCTAAAAACACATAATGCGTTGAAAATCAATGTTGGGAATACTGGCATAGTATTTCGTATTCTTACCGAAAACAAAGCATGAGTAGGAAGGAGCCATTCAAACATATTATCATTTCATATGCTTTACTAAGCTTTTTTCAAGCAGCTGAATTTTTAGGAAAAATCTTTTCCATTCATAATATTCGTGTTTTTGTTGTAAAGCTTGTGGTAACTATATATGTGATCTTGTGGTTGTTTTCTTATTTCCATTCTTGGTACGGAACCTTACGTCAATTTAAAATCTAATAATAGCACACCCATGTATACCGATAATAATCTTTTTCCTAAACGTGTTAATCAGCATGCGCTGTTAGAAACCGTTTTTCATAGACTACCTGATATGGTTTTTGTGTATGATGTTAAAGAACGAAAGTTTATTGTTCGAAATAAGGTGTTGAATGAATTACTTGGCTTTGTTGAATTGTCCGGTGAGGCGATAGACTGTATTTCCTTACGATCTATTACGCATCCGGAAGATTGGGGTAAGGTGCAAACTGCGCTTAAAGATTGTTTAAGCATGGACTTCGATCAAATGAAAGAATTAGAAACCCGGTGTAAAACAAAACATGGCAATTATTTATTTTTTCAAACTCGCTTATTTGTATTTGAAAAAGTAGAAAATGAAGTAATTTATCTATTAGGTATTTCACAGGATATTACCGAGCGTAAATACACAGAATTACAAACCGAAAAATATAAAGCCAGATTACAAGAGCTTTCCTTTATTACCTCGCATGAGATGCGGCATGAATATGCCAAAATCCAGTCTATTGTTAATTTACTGGATAACAGGTTCATAACAGATCAGGAGCGGCTCGATCTTATTTCTGAGGCTAAAAAATCTATTCAATTGATTAACTCGGCAATTTTTAAATTAAACCACAAATTGTCTTTTAATCAAAATGATGGCTTTTTCGATAATGGTAAAGAAGGAAATGGCTATAAACGTATCATTTTTATAGATGATGATGTGCTTACCAACGTTTTGAATAAAAAAATCGTACAAGCTATCTTACCTGATATGCAGGTAGAAGTTTTTTTAGATATTGATGAAGCACTTTCATATTTGAGGCAAGCAGACAATCTTCATGAGGCACTCGTTTTTCTCGACATTAATTTTCCCGGCAGGGGTGGCTGGGATTTTTTATCAGATTACAGTGCCTTTTCTACAGCTTCGAATGTGATTGTGCTTTCATCATCTATTGATAACCGGGATCGGGAAAAAGCAAGAGGATATAAAGTGGTGATAGATTATATCACCAAACCGCTTTCATTTGATTTCATTAAAACCTTTTTTGAGGAGCTCAAATCTGTTATTGCCGTTGGGGCAGACCGATAAATTCTCCTATCTTAGCAGCTAAATATCTCTAATAACTGTAGCTGCTATGAAAATCTTAATTGCAGACGACCATACACTCATACGCGAAGGACTGAAGAAAATACTACTGGAGTCTCTTCCTTTTGCTACTATCCATGATGTTGGCGATTCTGCAGATTTATTTAAGCGAGCCATAAAAGAGAGTTGGGATATTATCATTTCTGATATCAGTATGCCCGGCTACTCAGGAATTGAGATCTTGAAGCAGATCAAAACCCATGCACCTAATACGCCGGTTCTTATGTTAAGTATGTATCCGCCGGAGCAATACGCTGTAAGGGCTATTAAAGCTGGGGCTTCAGGCTATTTAACCAAAGAAAGTGCGCCTTATGAATTGGTTACTGCTGTGCAACAAATACTCCGTGGTAGAAAATATATTACGAATAGGGTAGCAGAAGTATTGGCAGGCTCTTTAGAAAATGATGGTACTAAATTGCCACATGAAAATCTTTCCGATAGGGAGTTTGAAGTATTGCGAATGATAGTTGAAGGGAAGTCGATTTCAGAAATAGGTGAATGTTTGTCTTTGAATGTGAATACGATCAGTACATATAGATCCAGAATAATGGATAAAATGAATATTCGTAATAATGCGGATCTTGTAAAATACGCCATCGAACACAAACTTTTTTAATATGTAACTCATTGTAGTGGGGTAACTACACCAGCTTTGTAGAGCAATCTACAAAGCTTTTTTTTTGCCTTCACTACCTTGTTCCCCGAATGATACAAATGATTACACGCTCGCTCCAAATTCTTATAGTAGATGATGCTCATTTTATTTTAGATAGACTAGCATCATTGCTAAATGAATATGCTCCAGATAGTACTATTCGTTCCGCTGTAACCGGAGAAGAAGGTTTATCACTAATATCGGCCTTAATGCCTGATATCGTGATTTTAGACATTAACCTTCCCGATTTGAGTGGGATCGAAGTACTTAAGAAAATCAGAGAAAAAAATAAAGTTAAACCGGTAATCATTATGCTTACCAACAATACTATTTCAGATTATCGATCGGCTTGCTTGCAACTGGGTGCTAACTATTTCCTGGATAAATCCAAAGATTTTTTAATGCTCACAACGGTTATTGATGAAGTAATAAAACAAAAATATGTAGACTAAATATTTTCTATTGACCTTAACCTACAAAATGCTGATCATGAGATATCCTTATAATATAGACAAAAAAATTACTACCATTATCCATTCCAATAGTCATTATATCATAGCAACTGATTTGCAAGGTAATATCACGTTTACCAATGAAGCTTTTGAGAGACGTTGTCAGATACTTGGAGAGTCTATGCTTGGTGTAAACTTCGATGCACTTGTAAATACGGATGATCTGGTTCAGTTTAAGCAAGCTATTAGAGCATGTACACACGGTGAATCGAATACCGTAATTCTTCAATACAAATCCCTACAGGGAGCCAATCAATCTTCCCGTGTTAGCTATGAGTTAAGTTTGATACGTGATAAAAAAGGCAGTGTGGTTGGTGTTTTGCAGGTTGGAAAAGAAGCCGGGCTAACTGTTATACATAATGCCACAGAAAAGCCAAAACAAAAAGTGGTATCTATGGAAGATGGTTATAGGAGTGAATGGTTTAGGGATGTTGCCAATCATATGCCCGATATGATGTGGCTATCTGATGAAGCGCATAATATCATTTTTGTAAATAAGGCCTGGCTTAATTTCACAGGTACCGAGTTAGATGACGAATTAGGTGTGGGTTGGTTACAGGCCATTCATCCGGAGGATTTAGAAACAGTTATCGAAGAGCGGAAAGCAGCTTTTCAAAAACAAGTTTTTTATGCCATTACTTTCCGATTTCGTAAAAGAGATGGTAGCTACAGATGGCTAACTATTAAAGGAAATCCTTTATACAATCACTTAGGTGAGTTTTTAGGGTACACTGGAACATGTCTCGATACAACTCCTGTTAAAGAGGCTCAATTGCAGATAAAGCGTCAGCAGGAGCTCATGGAGAATACAAAAATTGAGTTCGGAAAATTCACTAAAATAGCCCAGAAGATCAGCAGCATCGTGATTCTTACTAACCCCGATAACCAAGTTACCTGGGTAAATGACGCGTTTGTAAAAGTTACCGGATATAGTATGCGCGAGGTTATCGGAAAGCAGCCCGGTAGTTTTTTAAAAGGGCCTGAAACTAATAAGGAAACCTTACAGAAGATCAAGCGCATAATTGAACAGGGCAGGGGTATTCGAAGTGAGGTTCTTTATTATACTAAAAGCGGATCGAAGTTGTGGCTTGATATCATGATCGAAACTATCTATGATAAGGATGGAAATATTACCGGTTATATCACTATTCAGAAGGATATCACACTCAAGAAGGTATCTGAGAAAGAAGTACAAGAACAAATGGCTCATTTAAAGAAAATTTCCTTTATCACTTCACATGAATTGCGACATGAATTTTCTAAAATCTTACAACTTATACAAACAGCCAAGTTTCAGGATAATACCGTTTACAGTTATTCACAAATATTTGCTGAGGTAGAGAAGTCGGCCAACCTCATGAATGATGCTATTTATAAACTGAATGATCAAATCAATTTTGCTTCTTCTAGTAGTATTTCTTTGAATAAATATTTATTAAACCAGGCTATTGAGGAGATCTGTTTAGTAGATGATGATCATTTGGTAAATAAATTGAATGGATTGATTATCAAAAATGTAATGCCTAGCTTGCCGGTGCATGCTTTTGATGATATCGATGATGCACTTCGATATGTAAAGGAAAACCCTAATCTGAAAAGGAAAATTTTCCTGGATTTGAATTTTGCAGGTCGCTCGGGATGGGATTTTTTAAAAGAATATGAGAAGATGGGTCAGCCATGGCCTGTTATTATTCTTACGTCTTCTATAGATCATAATGATTATGAGAGATCAAAAAAATATAGTAATGTAACTCATTTTATTACCAAGCCACTAACGATAGAGCAATTCGAAAAATTAAGTGATTTAGAAGTGGCTTATAGTCATGCTGAGTAAGTTTATATTCCGGTATCCTTTTGGTTGTTTTGTGTTTGCCAGCCGATGAGCACTACACCGGCTATCACCAGTGTTGTTCCTGCAATTTGCAGGAACAATATTTTTTCGCCCAAAAGAAAATAAGCTTGTATAATGGTGGAAACCGGACCAATACTGGTAATAATCGACACGTTATTACTGCCGATTCTTTTCATACCTACACTCATTAAAAAGGAAGGGATAACAGTTGCTATTAGTGCTAATGCTATTGCATAATATAAAAGTGTTGGTGAAAAATGGATATTACTAATGGATCTGGTAAACAGAAAATGGATAAAAACACCTGCACTTGCTGCTAACATAGCGTAAGCTGTGTAGCGCGTAGCCCCGGCTGCTTGAACCAGTTTACCGGTACCCACTAAATAAAATGAATAGGTGATAGCGCATAGAAAGATCATAAAGGAGCCATAATAAAAGCCCGGTATGGCAAAGTCTGTTTGAATTTCGGCAAAATAAGCGATGCCAATACCTGCATACGAAAGTGCTAAAGCTATCAACTGAATTCTTTTCAAGGCTACTTTAAAAAGAAATGTATTTAACAGTACAGCAAATGTGGGATATAAAAAGAGAATCAGTCTTTCTAGTCCCGCCGACACATATTGTAGCCCGATAAAATCAAATAAACTACTTAGGTAATAACCAAATATGCCTAATGCTATGATCCAACCGATTTGTTGATAAGACAAATGTGTTTTATTTTCTTGCTTATTCCCCAGCCAGGCTGCAGCCAGATAAAAAGGTAAGGAAAATGCCATTCTGAGTGCCAATAAACTAACTGCATCAATACCTGTATGCATAAATGCCAGTTTCACTAAAATGGCTTTGGTAGAAAAGAGAATAGCTCCTGCTAATGCAAAAATAAAACCTGCTAACTGATATGATCTTTTGCCGGTATCCAACATGTTACACACTCACATTAAAATCGCGAAGTGCGTTGTTCAAACTAGTTTTTAAATCGGTACTTGGTTTTCGTTGTCCAATAATCAATGCACAACTAACTTGATATTCTCCGGCATTAAATTTCTTGGTATAACTACCCGGTATAACAACACTTCTGGCAGGTACTCTTCCTTTCATTTCAATGGGGGTATCTCCACTTACATCTATTATTTTTGTGGATTGTGTAAGTACTACATTAGCGCCCAGTACGGCTTCTTTTTCTACAATAACCCCTTCTACTACTATACATCGGCTACCAATAAAGCAGCCGTCTTCAATAATAACCGGACTAGCCTGCAATGGCTCTAATACGCCACCAATTCCAA
>JAIEQT010000533.1 GCA_019747455.1 Chitinophagaceae bacterium
TAGTTTTATGGAGTGATAACCCCTTGAGTATTTATGCAAAATCATTATACACAATGGTAGACGGTACCATTTATTTTGATCGGGCAAAAGATGCTGAAATGAGAAAACAATTAAAAGCAGAGAGAACAAGATTGATAGGAAAAATGATTGGTGAAAAAAGATCAGGAGCATCTGTACTTCCTTTTACGCCGAGCTATAAATATATCAGCACCTGTTTAGATCATGGCCATAAATTGGGTATGCTTGAAATTGATTTAGATGAAGATGGAGAAACAAATTCAACTAACCACTAAAATATATACGCATGAAAAAGACAATTAAAATACTCAGTGGTTTATTCTTTTTAGCAACTGCCGCTTCGGCACAAGAAACGGTATATCCGGCTAAAGCACAGAAAGGCTTGGCATTCGTTAAAAACGGAACAGTACATGTTGGTAACGGTACCGTTATGGAGAATGCAACCGTAAAAATTCAAAATGGAAAAATTGAGGAAGTAGGCACCAATATCACTATCCCTGCAGATAATGTAGCCGTATACGACGCCAAGGGTAAACATATTTATCCAGGTTTAATTTTACCGGCTTCTACATTAGGGCTACAAGAAATTAGTGGCGTTAGGGCTATGGCAGATTTTCAGGAAATTGGAGATGTAAATCCAAGCGTACGGTCTATCGTTGCTTATAACGCAGATTCTAAAATTACTAATACACTACGCTCTAATGGTATTTTGCTTGCTCACACGGCCCCCGTAGGATCTTTGGTTGGCGGCACATCCAGTGTTGTGCAACTAGATGCCTGGAATTGGGAAGACGCAGCATACCGCATGGACATGGGTATGAATTTATATATGCCAAGCTTATTGGGAAGACCCGGAGGAAGATTTGGAGCGCTTTTCGCTCAGTTCTTTACACAGCAAGGTGATCCAACAAAAGATGCATTGGAAAAGTTGGAAGCTGTTAAAAATTTCTTCCGTGAAGCAAAAGCTTATGCACAAACAGAGCAAAAAGTTCCGAACTTAAAGTTTGAGGCAGCAAAGCCATTGTTTAATAAAAAACAAAAGCTGTTTGTACACTGCAGCCAAGTGAAACAAATGCTTTTAGCCATTGACTTTGCAAAAGAATTCGGATTCGACGTGGTACTTGTTGGCGCATCTGAAAGTTGGCAGATAGCAGATCTATTGAAACAGAATAATATTGCGGTTATTCTTACGCAATCTCACAACCTACCTACGCTAGATGATGATGATGTAGATCAACCATATAAAGCCGCGGCTGCTTTACAAAAAGCCGGTGTAACTTTCTGCATCAATGATGATGATCCACAAAACAGAGGAAGAAATCTTGCCTTCAATGCGGGTACTGCTGTTGCTTATGGCCTTACTAAAGAAGAGGGTCTTACAGCCATTACCCTTGGCGCAGCTAAAGTATTGGGTATAGATGACGTAACTGGTTCTATCGAAAAAGGGAAAGATGCAAACATTGTTATAAGCACCGGAGATATTTTAGATATGAAAAGTAGTGTAATTACAGACGCCTTTATTCAAGGAAGAAAAATTGTGTTAGACGACAAGCACAAGCAATTATACGAAAGATATAAGGCCAAATACAATATCAAATAATAATATTATTTCTGAAGAAAAACCCTGCTATTGTTTTAGCGGGGTTTTTTATTGCCTGGTTGTTTGATTCATTAACAAATATTTATAAATCCATATTCCGTCCTTTTTCCGCTCAGCAACTCTTAATACCGATTATAAATCTTTACCCTTTTACTCATTGTGTTCGTGTAACATTTTTACACACGCAACGATTAAGAATAAAGAAACCAATAAAACAATCGGAATGAAACTGCTTACCTCTTTGCTGTCGATACTCATTCTCATATCAAGCACACACGCCCAAAAGGATTCTATTTTATATAAAAAACTTGCGGCTACACGCACTACTGGTAAGGTCATTATTGACGGTATGATAAATGAAGAGGCCTGGAAAGCAGCACCGGTTGCATCAGATTTTGTTGAGTGGCGGCCCTCATTTGGTTTGAAAGAAGAATATGGTAACAGAACAGAGATTCGAATTTTGTATGATAATGAGGCCATATATATTTCCGGTTATGTGCATGAAACCAGTATCGATAGTATTACGAAAGAGTTGGTGGGCCGCGACATTGTAGGTGTAAATGATTTTGTAGGGATTATTTTTGATACCTACCATGATAAAATAAATGGTTTTGGTTATTATGTAACACCACTAGGCGAACAGTTCGACGCAAAATATTCTTCCGATGGTGAAGACGGAAGCTGGAATAGTGTGTATGAAACAAATTCTAAAATTGTATCCGATGGTTGGATTTTTGAAATGCGCATCCCTTATGCTGCAATTCGTTTTGGAAATAAAAAAATGCAGGATTGGGGCATTAATATTACCAGAAGGCGCAACAAAAGCGGAAAACAATTAATGTGGAATCCGGTAGATCCCAAGATCGGTGGAAACTTTTTAGCACAGTTTGGAACTTGGACCGGCATACAAGATATTAAAGCGCCAATCCGTTTATCATTATCTCCATATCTTTCAACTTACGCCAACCATTATCCCTATAACACACCAGGAATCAATAATACGGCCACCTCTATTAACGGGGGAATGGATGTAAAATATGGAATTAACCAAGCCTTTACACTGGATATGACGCTGATACCTGATTTCGGGCAGGTTCAAAGTGATAACCAGGTATTAAATCTCACACCATTCGAAGTTCGCTTTAACGAAAACAGAAGTTTTTTTACAGAAGGTACAGAGTTGTTTGGGAAAGGAAATCTGTTTTACAGTAGGCGTATTGGCGGACAACCATTACACTATGGCGAAGTACAATCGCAACTCCAGTCGGGGGAAACTATTGCCAAAAATCCTTCAGAAACAAAACTTATTAATGCAAGTAAGATAAGCGGAAGAACACAATCGGGCTTGGGCATTGGTTTCTTCAATGCGGTTATTAGTCCGCAGTATGCTATCATTGAAAAAAATGGAAAAGAAAGCAGGCGGGTTGAAACCAATCCACTTACCAACTATAATATTCTTGTATTTGATCAAACGTTAAAAAACAATTCAAGCATATCGCTTATCAATACAAATGTTACCCGCTCCGGCAATGCATATGATGCTAATGTAACCGCAGGCTTGTGGGATCTTTATTCAAAAGGGAATAAGTGGAATTTTTCAGGGAAAACGGCGGTTAGCCAATTAATAGGGTATAACGGTTCCGGACAAAACGAAAACGGTTATTCCCATAGTATTTCCTTCGCAAAGAGAAGTGGTCGTTTTAATTTTGAGATTTCGCAAGACTTCGCCGACAATAAATACAACCATAATGATATGGGTTATTTTACCAATAACAACTTTATGGATAACTCGTTTTGGATGGGGTATCGTTGGCTCGAGCCCAAAAAATGGTATAATAGAATTAATGTAAATATAAATGGTGGCGTTTCTATGCGGTATAAACCCTGGGATTTTCAAAATAGTTGGATGAACGCCAATGTTAATGGGCAACTCAAGAATTTATGGTGGGCAGGTGTTAATATTAATGCCAATGCATTTGAGAATAATGATTTTTATGAGCCGCGTGTAGAAGGGAAGGTATTTCGTAGGCCCGCATCATTGGCACATGGTTTTTGGGTTGAAACAAATCGTGCAAAAAAATATTCCGCCTCTTTCGAATTTTTTAACCGATTTAGCAATCGATACGGCAGCAATGGTCAAGACTATTCTTTCCGCAACCAATATCGCTTTAATCAAAGACTTACACTAAGTATTAATAGCTCGCTACAGTTAAGACAAAACAATCTTGGCTATGCCACCATGTATAATAATGATAGCATCATCTTTGCCCTAAGACAAAGAACCACTATCGAAAATGTTTTTAATGCTAAATATAATTTCAACAACAAAATGGGGATCACGTTTCGTGCCAGACATTATTGGAGTAAGGTAAAAAACCAGTCATACTTCAGCTTACAAAACGATGGCGGCCTAGCCCCCATACCCGAGGGAATTGATCGAGATGTAAATTTTAATGTGAACTATTTTAATATCGATATGGTATATACCTGGCAATTTGCGTTAGGTAGCTTTATAAATATAGTATGGAAGGATGCCATTAGCACCTTTGATCGAGATGTACAAACCACTTATTTTAAAAACCTGGGAAGCACTGTTGAATCGGCTCAACAAAACAGCCTTTCTGTTCGGGTTATTTATTTCTTGGATTATAATTCCGTGAAAAAGCGCAAAGCAATTTAACTTCTTATGGTTATCGCACTCTAAGTTTAAAATAAACTTATGCGAACCGCAATACTCGTTTTTTTAGCAAATATGCTTTTCGCCGGCGATATTAAGGCGCAATCTACCTCTTACTTTAAGGCCGGAGGGGGATATTTAACCAATAGCGTATTCAATGGCAGGGCAGATAGCGCAACTATACCGTATATTACCCCCTCCCTTGGGTATTTTGATAAATCGGGATTTTATGTGAACGCTTTGAGCGGTTATTTAAAAAGTGCTGCAACAAGCCGGTTCGACTTTTTTTCTATAGAAACTGGTTATGATAAAGAAGTTGCCAAAAATCTTACTGTATCCTTATATGCCTCAAAAGATTTTTATAACAGCCAAAGCGAAAACGTACGTTCAGATATTAAGGGGTCTGCAAGTGTCGGTTTAAGTTATGGTGTGGGTCCAATTGTATTATCCGCAACGCCTAATTTTGTTTTTACTTCAGCAGCTACTGATATATTCTTTTCTGGTGGAATTAGTGCGCCCATAAGCTGGGAGGTTAAAAATAACGAATGGTCTTTAACACCGGCCCTTAACATGAATTTTGGTACTCAAAATTATCATGAGGAATATATAAAATCTAGAAAAAATAGGGGCACAAGGAGAGTAGCGGGTACAACAACTACGGTTGAGGCAGTAAACCCTAGCGTATATAAGTTGCAAGTAATAGAACTAAGTGTGCCATTAAGTTATGAAACCTCAACATTTATTTTTTCGATAAACCCCTCTTTTGCTGTACCATATAATGCGGCAACATACAAAACAACCGTTAAAGCCATTGGCGGAACTGGCAATGGGATAGTAAACTATGAAACCGAAAACCTATCAAACCGTTTTTATGCTGAAATAAGCGTTTACTATAAATTTTAAAAGAGAGCCGATGCTATTTATTACCTTAGCCAGATGGCAAAAAAACTATTTTTACTGGATGCTTTAGCGCTTATTTATAGAGCCTACTACGCATTGATTCGTAACCCCAGAATTACATCAACGGGTATCAACACCAATGCACAATTTGGATTTACCAATACCTTATTCGATTTAATCAATAAAGAAAAGCCGACGCATTTAGCCGTATGCTTCGATACGCATGCGCCAACAGAACGACATACCGACTTTACTGATTATAAAGCGAACAGACAAGAAGCGCCCGAAGATCTATTAGCTTCTTTGCCTGATATCCAGCGTATTATACGGGGCTTTAACATTCCCGTAGTTGAGGTAGACGGGTACGAGGCAGATGATATTATTGGAACCCTGGCTTGGCAAGCGTCTGCGGCGGGCTATGAAGTATATATGGTTACGCCGGATAAGGATTATGGCCAATTATTGATCAAGCCAAATGTATATATCTACAAACCACCCTTTCAGGGTAATCCGGAAGAAATTTTGACGGCAGAAAAAGTATGTGCCAAATGGGATATCCAGCGCGTAGATCAAGTGATAGATATATTGGGATTAATGGGTGATGCTGTTGATAACATTCCGGGAATACCGGGTGTGGGCGAAAAAACAGCCGCTAAACTCTTGAAAGAATACGATACGCTAGAGGGTGTTCTAGCAAACGCAGATAGTATTAAAGGGGCCTTAGGTGAGAAAATAAGAAACGGAAAAGAGCTAGCTATCATGAGTAAAAAGCTCGCTACCATTATTACGGATGTTCCTGTAGAATTTCATGAAGAAGATTATAAACTGAAAGAATGGAATACGCAGGAGCTCACTGAAGTGTTTACGCAGCTCGAATTTAAAACATTAGGTAAACGTATTTTAGGAGAAACATACAATGCTTTCCAATCGGCACCCGAAGGCGTTCAAACAGATTTGTTTGGCAATGTGGTAGAAGAAAAATCAGCCCCTAAAAAACAAGTAAGCGAAGAGCCGGAAGAAGAAAGATCTAGTGGGATCATTGCCGAAAAAAATATAGAAAACACCCCACATCAATACGAAACCATTCTTGGAGATGATGCTATTCAACAATTGGTAAAAAAATTGTCGGTAGCGGCCGAAATATGTTTTGACACCGAAACAACCGGCACCGATGCGAATAATGTAGAAATTGTGGGCCTCAGTTTTTCTGCTAAAGAAGGAACCGGGTATTATATTCCTTTTACTGATAACCAAAGCGAAGCCAAAAAACAGCTGCAATTATTGCTTCCCCTATTTGATAATCCAAATATTACTTGGGTTGGGCAAAATATAAAATATGATCTGCTGGTATTAAAGTGGTATGGGATTGAGCCTAAAGGCTCTCTTTTTGATACTATGCTGGCGCATTATGTTATTGAGCCGGAAGGCCGGCGCAGCATGGATTTGCTGAGTGCTCAATATTTGGGATATGCGCCTGTATCTATAGAAACCCTGATTGGAAAAAAAGGAAAGAATCAGGGTAGTATGCGCGACGTAGAAATAGAAAAAATTAAAGAATACGCGGCGGAAGATGCAGATATTACGCTTCAATTAAAAAAAGTATTTCAGCCATTACTAAAAAAGAAAGGGGTTGAAAAAGTGTTTACCGAAGTGGAAAATCCTTTGGTTCGCGTGCTTACAGATATGGAGTTTGAGGGAGTGAAAATTGATGAAGGTTTTCTGAACGACTACAGTAAAACATTAGAAAAAGAAGCTAGTGAGTGTGAAAGAAAAGTGTATGAAACAGCTGGCGTAAAATTTAATTTAGCCTCTCCCAAACAATTGGGTGAGGTATTATTCGAAAAACTAAAGCTAGATCCTAAAGCGAAAAAAACAAAAACGGGACAATATGCAACGGGTGAAGATGTGCTATTAAAACTCGCCAATCAACACTCCATAGTAGATGATATTTTAGGGTTTAGGGAATTAACAAAACTAAAATCTACTTATGTAGATGCCCTGCCTTTAATGATCAATCCAAAAACAGGAAGGGTGCATACCAGTTATGCGCAGGCTGTTGCTGTAACCGGACGGTTGAGCAGCAATAACCCGAACCTACAGAATATACCAATACGTACGGCAAGAGGTAGAGAAATAAGAAAAGCTTTTATTCCCAGAGAAAACGGCAGGGTATTATTAAGTGCCGATTATTCGCAAATTGAATTACGTATTGTGGCTGCAATAAGTGGCGATCCTAATATGTGTGACGCCTTTCAACAAAGAAAAGATATTCATACAGCCACCGCGGCTAAAGTATATGGTGTTCCGGAATCAGAAGTAACAAAAGAAATGCGGTATAAGGCGAA
>JAIEQT010000240.1 GCA_019747455.1 Chitinophagaceae bacterium
CTTTTATGATATTTTTTAACTTGAGTATGATGTATAATAATATGCCGTATCCAACATAAGTGTATATAATAATAAATAAGCTGATCCAAAATAAAGTATACATATCATTACTGTTTAAATCCCAAATAAGTACTATTTACACCATTTGATAGATTCCACCAAATTGCCCTGAATAGTTGGGGAATAAAATGGTAGTTCTTTGTTTTAACATAATCCAACATATTTCTGGGTGTTACTAGGCATATAAAGTAAACCCAAAAAATGAAACGGGCAAGCACAGGCGCATTCCTTCTTATATATAACAGCCGATTTCGATTCATATAATATTCCTTTAAAGCACTTTTTTTTCCAACTGAAATAGACTCTTTATGATAAATCGTAGCCTGCATATTTACCCAAATAGCATATCCACTCCTTTTAATCCGATCACACCAATCTAATTCTTCATAATACAAAAAGAAATTTTCTGCCATAGCACCGGCTTTCTCTATTGCCTCCCGCCTTACCATCATAGCAGCCCCATGGGCAAAACCCGTTTCACCAACCAAATGATCATACTGTCTATGATCGCGCTCAAACTGACCAACACAACTATTTCTTGCAGTATAATAATTCATGGCAGTATAGCCCGCATATTGCAACATACCCGGATCATCGAAGTATAATAACTTAGGCGACACAACCCCTACAAAAGCATTGGCCTCTAATGTATCTACTAGTGTTTGTATGAGCCCGTTTGTAAATACAGTATCATTATTTACAAAAAATAAATAGTCGCCCGTTGCCGCTTTCAATCCTATATTATTCCCGCCGGCAAAACCCAGATTCTTATCAGATCGGATAAATTGTACATAGGGATATTTAAGTACCCAAGCAGGTACCGGATTTTCTTTACTACCATTATCAACAACAATAATTTCCAGATTAGGATAGCCCCCTACTGCGGCTATAGAATCTAACATATCATCAGTTACATAGCTATGATTGAAATTTACCGTAATTATAGATACTTTTTTAGCCATATTCATGATACATTGGTTCTGTAAATTATTTAAATTCGCTATGAATTCGAAATCAATTATTCTTCGTTTCAATAATAATGTCAGAAATCAACAGTGCAACCAAACAATTCGAAGTATTTTTAGAGTCCTTCGAAAAAGAAGATATCAACAGAGCAACGATACTAGATATGGAACAAAGATTCCAACAAGCCATACAGGCCAAATCTGGTAACCCTGGGTTGAGGTTTGAACATAAACCTGTGGAGTTGAATGTACATAAAATACTAGAAAAGAGGTCTACTTTCAAGGTAGCTAATATCCCCGATAAAGCCCTTACCCTGGCTTCCTTTTTTGTAAATGCAGCCGTTGGTATCTTATTTATAACTGTGGGCTTTTTTTTGATAGTAAATCCTGCTACACCCGAAATGGAAATTGTAACCCTATTCTATTTCAATGAATATGACGGTTTTACCTTATTAGATTTCTTTTCATTGCTTATTATTATCCTGGGAATCTATTTCTTTATACGAGCATTTGTAAAAAGAGAGAACCGATAGGATTATAAACCTAATAGTCTTTTATCAATTTCATCTAAAATAATAGGATCAAGATCCTGATCAAATTTTCTGGCAAAAAAAGTATTAGACTCCTTAATGGATAGAAAATCGGTTATCCTAAGTATTTTCGGATTGGGCTCACCTTCCGACCAATCAATATATCTATAATTTTTATTTACGATATCTTTTTTAAACTCAGCGTTATATAGTAAAGTTTGAAAAACAAATTCATCTGAGCCCCAGGTATATTTGAAGAACCTTTGTAAACTCGGATATTTTGATAGCGTTGCTATACAATAAGCAGCATGAATTGGTTTAAAAATAAACCATTGAGAACGCCCTACCCAACTCATTCCTTCCGGTATTTTTCTGCTGGGTACAATTCGATTTATAATTTTCTCAAACTGGTATTTTCCGGGAATACGCAGGTTCACCAAATGATATTTTGTTAATCTTGGTATAGCCTCCTTCCATACTGAAAAAACATCCTGCGTTTCCATAAAAGCCTTATCCGGATGTTGTTCAAGAAAGGCTAAAAAGTCATTCGGCGATGTTAGTGGGTAATCTTGTCCACTTAACAGGTTAATATAATCAAATGAAACTGGGAATGCTAATATTTGTTTGAATCCTTCGATGGTTGCTTGAACCATTCTATAAGATCCCCAAATGATATCTATTCGGTTCGTCACAAATATGACGTTATTAGCCTCTTTCAATAATTTTTGAAAGGGTACTATATCTGCTTTCTTATCAATATGAATAAAGACATACACATCAGGATGCGCGAGCCTATTTACTAACCTACATAATTGTTCCGGTTTATTATGTGCTAATATCAAATGGGCAATCTTCATATTTTTTTCTTCCGGATGATATAGGTTCTAATGATTCTTCTAAGCTGTATTCTTCCGGATAAAATCACTTCGCGAAAACTAAAATCGATATGTTTACGCAGATGATAATATCCGAACAATATACCAATAAGAAGTGGCATAGTAGTAGCGATAGCAACCCCATATAAACTATTAAACACCTTGATACCAATCAAATCGCAGATCACGTTACCAATAAGCATAATAGTAACTTTAATGAAATTGATTTTTGGTTGATGGATAATATCTAATCCAACTGCTATAAACCTTTCAATGGGATAAAATATTGCAATGATCATAAAATAACGATACAAATTTGCTGCCTCGGTATGCACATATTTACCACCACCTAACAAGCTTATCGGAATATCCGCCAACAGAATGGCGAAAAAAGAAACTGGTATGAAAGCAAGCATCAATGTACCGGCATATTTTGCAAGTATATAAGCTACTTCTTTATTACGCTTATTGTTTACTGCCTTTGCCATTGAGCTCATACCTGTAGCTAAAGTGCTTCTGATTGGTATTTCGATCAGCTCCATCAATCTGTTCGGCAAATTATAAATAGCAATAGCTGTTGGCCCCATTAACCACCCTATTAGGATCGTATCAGAAGCCCTCAATAAATTAGCACTTATTGTTGTACCAACACTAAATTTTCCAAAATGATATATTTCCGCAATGGTATCTTTTGCCCTGTAAACAATGGTGGAAGCTTTAGACCAGCCGGTAAATAATATGCCAATACTTATAACAGCATTTATAAGTACATAGGAGAGTAATACATTGTATAAAGTAAGTTGCTTTAAAAAAATAAGTATAATCGTAGCAGTTATAAAACTACCTTGGCTCAAAAACCTGAATATCAGTATCAAATCAAAGCGTTGATCGGCCTGTAATATCCAGGTTGCTATCGCACTTGGCAAAATGGCCAGTAACGATAGGCCAACCCACTGAATTACAATTAAAAATCCCTCGTCTTTTATATAGGGCATAAAAGGTATAAAAGCTGCATTGATCAAACAAAATACCAATGTTATGACTATAGCTAAATACCATACAGAGCCTAATACCTTTTTAGCACGCGCCTCATCAGTTCCCGTATAAAATTTTATAAGGGCTACCTGCAGAAACCCTGTTCTAAAAGTATCTACCAAAACAGAAAATGTTTGAAATAACACCCAATAACCCATTTGTTCACTCGATAAAAAACGGAACAAAAGACCTACTGTTACCATGGCCATAACGGCCATTAATCCATTACCCGCTAAGGATAGGAAATGCTTATTATTAACTTTTTGCCAGATAGCTTTTATCATCGATTAGGAAAAATAACAATTTTCTGTTATTATAAAACGATTAGTTATAATCTAATTTTCAAATAATAGTTTATTTTCGAGATATACGAAAATGCTTAGTTATGAGTTCCTATCATTTCGCTGATACCAGTTTATTAATTACCGTTTATAATAGGCCCGATTCTTTGGAACGGCAACTAAAAGCCTGGATTCAATATGGGGTAAGTTTTGGAGAAATTATCGTTTCCGACGATTGTAGCCCTTCGCCGAGTGGGGAAAAAATCAAAGAAATGGCCGATGTGTATGGGTTTAAACTCATCACCACGCCAGTGAACAAGGGATTGGGGAATAACTTAAATAAGGGACAGAAAGCGGTAAGTTTACCCCTTACACTCTATGTTCAAGAGGATTTTGTTCCGGATGAAACGATCGGTAATATATTAACGAACGCACATGAAATTTTAGATGAGCGGCCTGATTTTGATATGGTTCGCTTCTATGCCTATTTCGAATATCCATACATGAAACCATTGCGGGAAGGTTTCTCAGAAATGGATTTCAATCCTTGGTACTCAGGTACCAAGAAATTTTATTTCTATAGCGATCACCCACATTTACGCAGAAGTAATTTTTTACAAAAATTCGGGAAATATCAAGAAGGCATTAAATCGGATGCCACAGAGTACAGAATGATGATCAATTATTTACAAAGAAAAGGGAAAGCTGCCTATTACAATAATCATTGGGGTGCTTTTGAGCAAAAAAACTCATCTGATGAGCCTAGTACCATTAATACACGAGTAGCCTGGCGAATGAGTAATCATATTTTCATAGCTTTTCTACGAAGCGTACATCAGTACATCAAATTTTATAAAGATTATTGGTTTAGTAATTTTTATGTACCCGCAGACGAATAGGTTTTTGCAATAGCACTATATATTTCTCTCACACTATTTTCCCATGTATGAGATGCTGCAAATGCTTTTCGGGCCATTATGCTGGCAGCATCATTTTCTGCCAGTGCCTTCTCTATCAATCGGATATAGTCGAGAGCTGTTTTTCCCAAATAGGTATGTTCATTAAATATAGCTTCCATAAAGGGGGTACTTGTAGCAACAACAGGCTTGCCCATAGCCAGGTATTCATCGATCTTACGCGGATAATTACCAATGGTAACCTCACTGATAACCTGTGGATTCAAGCAAATATCAAAAGCCTGAATATATGCGGGCAAAGACTCTGGTGGCTTAGGACCCAGAAAATGAACATTGGCACAAGTATGTAATTTGCTTGCTTTAAAAGCTTCATCCTCAGGGCCAACCAAAACAATATTCCAGTTGGGTTTTTGTATGGCAATATCTTCCAATAATGCTATATCTAAACGAAGCCCCAGCAAAGCACCAACATATCCTATGATAGGGCGACTTAAATTGCTGATCTCAGATGGAACCGTGCCACCAGTATAATTCATAAATAAATCTAACTCACAACCTTGTCCAACATAATATGAATTTACATTATACTTTCTGCAATAATCGGCGAGATAGGTTGAGTTTGCAACGCAGAGATCATTTTTTGCAATAAGTTTAGGCTCTAGTTTTTCACCATGCTTCTTCCAATAATCTACAGCCAACATATAATCCCTGGAATAATATATACTTGTAGCAGGATGCAACAAATCTGGTAAATAATAACAACGAAACATATCGTTGTCATTAAATAAAATGATATCTGAAAACCCTAATGTTCTTATCGCTTTTGTTATAGAAGCTGCTAATCTTTTATTATTTATTTTATTTAACCACTCAAAAATCCTTTGATTACCAATCCAGTTGATCGACTCAATCATAATATCCGGATACAGATTCCAAAGATTTACGTCTAATGGTATTAAACCATTTTCTTTACCCTCAATTACCTGTATTCTTTTTTGAATCTTTGCATCTTTGCTTCCTCGCCACTTTGTGATTCTATCTAAAGGAGAATTTACATATAGAACCCGATTATGTTTGGCAAATTCTAGGGCGATATTTTTACAATTACTACCGATTTCAACATCCCAGGGCTGTTGACCAACAACAATTATATCACGGTTTCTTATCATAAATTTTGTATAGGTATACCATTATTTTGTTGATCGTCTATTCTTTTTGTAACTACAATAAGTGCAGCCACTAAATAAAAATAAACGTTTGATGGAAATTGAACAATGGCCTCTTGGGGGTAATTGCCAATGTGATAACAAAATATGATCAAAATCATAGCTAAACAATAAGATTTCAGTTCAGGATCTTTAATGGCATAGTAATTTCGAATACCCGTTCTGAGAATAATGAACATCAACAAACAAATCAGAAATAAGCCTATCCACCCCATCTCAACAGCAACTCTTACATATCCGCTATCGGGTGGAAAATTGGCCAGAAAAGAATTAGGCGCAAATCGTTGGCCCCATGTTCCTGTGGCCCCCAATCCGCCTCCCATGGGATGTGTTAAGATATATGGCTGAATTCTTTTTTGATTAATTTTTCGTACATTAAAAGAAGCATCTTCTGATGGGCGGAATGCAGTTTGAAATCTATAAATAGTAGGATTAGAAGTTGGCATAAAAATAAGTATCAACATTCCGATACCGCCAACAATAACAGCCATCATTACCTGCTTATTAAACTTTAATATCGCCAATAGAGCCAGTGCTACAGGTGGTAGCACAAAAGCTCCACGAGTTCCGGAATGAAGCATGGAAAATAAGTATAGCCCTGCCAGTACCCCAAGCACAATTTTTTTCCACCGTAATAATGGCCCGGTAATCATACCTATGCAAAGCATACTGCTCACAACCATATTATAAGAAAAAGCAACAGGATCACTGAATATAGAGAACTTGCGCCATTGTCCGCCTATAAATAATAAGTTGGCAATATTGGGGTCGGAGTTTAGATAATCCTCTTCAAATTGAAAAAAACCTATATACTGTTGTTTCAGTCCATATATAGCACCAAAAGTTGCTAGCACTAACCAAAGTTTTATAATAAACCGAATAAATTGTTTTGTACGTATATTATAAAGAAAAATATAGAACATAAGCATAACCACAGCCACTGAACGAATAGTATATACCCATGCTAGTCTAGATTCAGCTGATGGATTTATTACCTCTAATAAATTATAAATTATCCAAACTATAATAATAATACTTATCGGATTATTAAAAAGTTCCCACTCATTTCTTGTTTTTTGCTTAATAAAAAATCCAATAATAAATAGCAACTCCATACCATCCATAACAGTACCTAACGGGAACGGTATAATACCTAACCTGATTACCCACATAATAAGATAGGCTGCAACTAAAAAAACCGTAACGCCAAAACGTGGATGAACTACTAAACCATAAATCATTGGCAATCCAATAAGAGCAGCCAGCAACAACACCCCGGGCACTATCCCCAATTTGCCAATTATAAAAGCAAAAAAAATAGCTATAGCGCTTAAAAATAGTAATCCATTAATTCCGGCAAGTTGTTCCTGCAAGAATAATTCTCTGAACCAGGCTTTTGATAAAAACCTATTTTTTCTAGGTTCCTCCGGAGCAGGTAAAGGAAAAAGCTGATTCATTATAAAAATAAAAGCTTGATAAAAAAATAAAATACACTTACAAAAGCCAGGATTATAGCCGACGCTTTCGTAAGCCTATCTGTTAGCAAACGAATGCGGGCAGCTTCTTCCTCAGGAGAAAGTTTTGGAGAATCTGGCAATACTTTCATGTTATAAATTTACAGATTCCACAAACTCATTGGGAATAAAAAAATAATTAAGCTCTTTTTTCGATTTGGCAGGTACCAATTTATTCC